>NZ_CP036428.1 GCF_007752535.1 Tautonia plasticadhaerens | reverse complement strand
CGGAGAACCTCGCAACAACTCGCGGCCCAGTTGTTGGTTTTCTGGCAACGTTATCCAGTTACAGAGTTTACCCCAAAAAAATCTGTTATCCAGCAAGGACTTACGCCGAATTTTCGGCCCCGGATCACGTATAACCCGGCCCCGGATCACGTAGGGACCGGCCCCGGATCACGTATAACCCGGCCCCGGATCACGTAGGGACCGGCCCCGGATCACGTTTCGTCGGCCCCGGATCACGTAACCGGCCCCGGATCACGTATTGGCCGACCTCCTCCGCTGTTGGGGGAGATCGGGAGCCGGCCCCGGATCACGTATTACATGTGGGCCAGTTTCTCCCATGCAGCTACTCGGCCCCGGTTCACGTATCTGCCACGTCCACCCACGCCGTCGGTCGGCCCCGGATCACGTATCGCCCTGGGCTCTCGGTCGCCTGGACCGGCCCCGGATCACGTATTGCTTGGATGGCCGACGGCGACGAGTCGGCCCCGGATCACGTATGGCCCCGAGTCGCGCCGCCATCCGGCAGGATGGTTGGGTTGGAGCCGCAGGCGGGTCGAACCAGACGCCGCGCATGAGGGGCGGCGAAGAACAGGGCGAACTGAGGCTATGTCTAGCGAGGGGACAGCGAGAAGGGGTATAGAAGGCGTAGGGCCTGGTTACCGGGATATCTACATCATTCCGATATCACATCGACAGCCCGGGGCCGTGGGTGCGGCCGGTAATTCATGTGAAATTCACCCTGGCCGGCATCCCCGTCACGCCGCCACCGGGAACCCGCTGCGGTCGACCCGCGACCAGAACTGCGCCCAACGCTCCGGCGTGTACGCCAGGCTCCGCACCGCCAGCACCGCCGCCGCGCCACGCTCCTTCCACCGCATCCCCGAGCCGCAGAGCCGCTGCTTGACCAGCACCTTGCACGCCGCCTCGGTCATCCCGCTGCCGATCGGGATGTGCTCGGCGACCAGCTCCGCGTAGGCCATCCGCCCGCCCTTGAGCTGGTTGCGGAAGTACGTCAGCGCAGAGTCGACCTCCGCCGGCAGCCGCTTGCGGACCAGGGCCGCCCCCCGCGTCTCCAACTCGGCGATCAGGGCCCTGGCCGCCCCGGGTTCGTGCTTCAGCCGGTGGCACCACGAGTCGATCCACGGCCGTAGCCCCGTCGCGTCGTCGGGGAACAGCGGGTCGGCGGCCGCCCAGAGGTATTGCGTCGCGTGGAAGAAGTCCACGACCTGCACCTCGGTCTTCAGGTCCAGGTACAGCCAGTTGTCCCGGGCCCCGTCGGCCACCCCGACGTACCGCGCCTCGGGGTAAGCCGCCTTGACCCGGTCGATCTCGCGGTCGAACCGCTCGAGGAACGTCAGCTTGCCGTACTCGGGCGTGGCCGCGGTATAAATGGTATGCAGCCGCTCGCCGTCCTTGTCGTAGAAGCCGATCGAGCCGACCATCGCCTCGCGCCAGCCGTCCTCGCACATCAGCAGGCACGTCCCGTCCAGGCCGATGGTCACCGTCGCCACCTGAGCGTCGAGGCGCGGCAGTTCGTACTGCCAGTCCTCCTCCTTGGCCAGGGCGACCGGGGCCACCGCATCGGCGACGTCCCGGACGAAGGCCTTGGCCACCCGGCGGCCGTGGTTCTCGGCCAGGTCCTCCAGCACTCGGCCGGCGCCGAACTCGGCGTACTTGTGGGCGATCATCCGGGCGAAGCGCGGTGTCGATCTGACGACGCTGCGGGCGTCGCGGTCCAGGGGGCAGTAGGTCTTGCCGCCCTTCGATCCCTGGTAGACGTGCCGCTCGACGGTGGCGACGCCGTAGGGGGTCTGGTATTGCTTGTGGACCTTGCCCATGGAGGTGAGCTTCAGCGGCCCGAGGTGGATGGGGGCGCCGTCGGCGTCGAATCGCGTGAGCGCCTCTTCGGTGGCGGCGACGCCGGCCCGGTTGGGGGCCTCCGGGATGGCCTCCTCGGCGTCGAGCATCGAGTCCTTGCAGGGCACCTCGATCTGGAGGACGAAGCCGGAGTCGATGCGGCAGACGACGGCGGCCATGGTGCGGGCTCCGGGGTGCCGGTTCGAGGTGCGGCGGAACCCCCACGATAATCGTCAAGATCCTCGACTTCTACATGAATTGCCGGCCGCGCCCGGGGCCGTGTGACATAGGTTCTATTATCGGACCGTGCGGCCCCCGGCCGGGAACACGGCGGGACGCCCCTCCGGGCCCCGCGAGACGGCCCGAGGGCCGGTCGCTGTGACTGCATGCAGGATGCCGGATCGCCCAAAATGAATCGCGCCAGAGAGCGGACAACTTACCAGGGAACTTCCGGCTGCTGGATCGGCTGCTGACGCAGGTGGCGCGGATCCTGGCGCTCAACGGTCTGGCGAGGGTGACGCGCGAGGCGGTCGAGGCGGCCCGCGAGGTCCTGGCCATCGGCTTGGCGTAGCACCGGATCATGGTCGGCCGACCGCCGTGACCCTGAACGGGGGTTGGAGACGCCCCCCCTGCCCGGCCGGATTACTGACACCAGCACGGCGAACGAGACGCCTCCTACAGCTGGAGTGGGATCTCGGCATGGCGGATGAACGAGCCCAGCAGGTCCGGCCTGCCTCGCAAGGCCGACAGCTCGCTCCAGAGGCAGGAGCGAAGCTCGTCCGTGTCCTCCGGGGCGTAGTTCGGAAGCCGGTGGTACTTGGTCCAGCCCCAGACCCCCTCGTCGGGGTTCGCATCCGGGGCGTAGCCGGGGAAGTCCTCGGCCTCGATCCCCGGGTGCTTCCCCAGGTATGCCTTCACCACGCTCGATCGCCGGTGGATCTTGCCCTGATCCCAGAGGATCGTCATCGGCCCCCGGATCTCCCCCCGCAACTGGGCGAGGAAGGCCGCCGTGTCCTCCCCGTGGGCGTTCGTATTGTCCGGCAGCAGCCGGAAGTAGAGGTTGGGCCGCCGCCGCACCGGGCTGACGGTGACGGCGCTGATGGCCGAGATCCGCCCCTTGCGATGCCACGCCTCGACGATAGGCGTCTTGCCCCGTGGCGCATAGGTGCGGCGGACAACCGGCGTCAGCTGGGAGCCCGACTCGTCGAGGAACACCAGGTGCGCCTTGCGGGCCTCGGCCTCCTCGATGATCCGTGGCAGCTCCTCGGCCCTTCAGCGGGCGATCTTCGCCTCGTTGCGCTGCCGGGCCCGCTTCTGCGGCCTCTGGCTGCTCCGGTTCAGCCGCCGTCGGATGAGCTTGCGGGCGTGCTCGACGTGGTAGATGACGCCGAAGCGGCGGCGGATGACCTCGGCGACCCGGTGGGCACTCCAGAGGTCGTTGGGCCAGCCGTGGGCCCTGGCCCCCCGCAGCAGCAGGCCCTCCAGCTCCTCGATCTGCTCGTCGCTCAGCCGGGGCGTCGGGCCGGGGTGCGGCCTGGCGGCCACTTTGCGGGCATCCTCCCGGTCGGCCTTGAGCCAGGTGTAGACGGAGGAGCGACCGCAGCCGAGGAAGTAGGCGACCTTGGCGGGCGACTCGCCCCGCTTGACCAGCTCCACGGCCCGGCGACGGCGACGTTCCAGTTCGTCTGCGGTTCCGATGGGTCTCATGCCCATACTACGAACGGAGCCGCTCTACCGTTCAGTTCGCCGGGCTGGAGTCAGTAATGATAGAAAGGACATTGTGTGCGCTAAACATCGGAGCATGGGGCCCATCCACGATGAGCGATTCGACCGAGATTGTTCTGCACCCGGGACACGACCGGGCGCCCGCCCGACGCCGCCGGGCCGACGACCCGGCCGGGCCGCCGCCGGCGATCGTCGCCGCCGCGGGCCCCGGGGCCGAGTTCGCCTGGGACGAGTTCTTCAAGGGCCAGCTCGCCAACGCCTACACCCGCCGCAACTACGCCCACGCCGTGCGCCACTTCCTCGCCTGGTGCGATCGACCCGACCGGCAGATCCCGCTGGTCCGGATCACCCCCGGCCACGTCGGCGACTACCTGGCCGGCCTCCAGCTGGCGACCCCGACCAAGAAGCTCCGCCTCGCGGCGTTGAGGAAGTTCTTCGACCTGCTGGTCGTCCGCCACGTCGTCATCCTCAACCCGGCCGCCAGCGTCCGGGCCGAGCGGTACTCGACCGTCGAGGGCAAGACACCCGAGATCGGCACCGCCCAGGCTCGCAACCTTCTCAAGTCGATTGAGGCCTCGGACGTCGTCGGCATCCGCGACCGGGCCATCATCGCCGTGCTGATCTACACCGCCGCCCGGGCCGGCGCCGTGGCCAAGTTGACCCTGAAGAGCCTGCGCCATGACGGCACGCAGTATTCCTTGCGGTTCGCCGAGAAGGGCGGCAAGGCGCGGGAGAGCCCCGTGCGGCACGACCTGGAGCGTCTCCTGCTGGCCTACATCGAGGCCGCCGGGATCACCGAAGGGCCCCTCTTCCGGCCTGCGTTCCGCCGGACGAAGAAGCTGACCGCCAGGGCGATGAGCGGCATCGACATCTGCCGGATGATGAAGCGCCGACTCAAGGCCGCGGGGCTGCCGGGGCAGTTCTCGCCCCACTCCTTCCGCGTGGCGACGGTCACGGACCTGCTGGAGCAGAACGTGCCGCTGGAGGACGTGCAGCACCTGGCCGGCCACGCCGACCCGCGGACCACCCGGCTGTATGACCGCCGGCGGCGGAAGGTGACGCGGAACATCGTGGAGCGGATCTCGATCTGATCGGCATCATCCCAGCCTCGGGATAGCAGCTGGATAAGGCAACCGCCAGAGCGATCTCGGCGGAAATCTTCAGAGAAGACAAACGCCGTGGCCTCGTGCCACGGCGCTCGCTGAAGACGGGATGTACCTGCATCACTGAGGAAGGGACACGCCAGCATCCAGCATTTCGGCCAACTGGGCGGCCATCTCGTCGACGATCGTCTGGGCGCTCTCCTCCCAGCTGCCGACCCGCCAGCGCTGGAGCTCGCCGATGCCCTCGGCGAAGTCGACCTCGATCCCGGTGGCCGTCTCGATCACTTTCTTGACGACCTTGCTCCCCGACCCGATAGCCCAGTTCTCCTTGAGCCCTCGGTACTTGATGCGGATAATGTCGCCACGCGGCGCCTTGCCCTTCTCGGCGACGATCTTGTAGTACACCACGTCGTTCTTGCTGACGATGCGGTGATGGAAGCTGCCCTCGAAGGTCTTGCTCATCGCGGTCTCGATGATGACCTTCTTTCCCGAGCCGTCAGTGCCGATGGGCTTGAGGTCGAACCCATGCTTGCCCACCTGGACGCCCTTGACGTGCTTGCCCTGAATCGACAGTGCGACCGCCTGCTGGAGCGTGAGCCGTTCGTCCGCCGAGGCGACGCTGACGCTAACGACCAGAAGATACGTCACTGCCTGGAATGCCTTGTGCACGATGCATCTCCCTCGTTGATTGGTCCGGGGCGCGTTTACGGGCGATCGCCCACGCGGCGAGCTGCTGCCGGACGGCCCGAGCCAGTTTGAGGAACAGGGCGTTCGACCTGGTGTGGGCCTCATTCCCTGCTCCGCCACCATCACCTACCCGGGGTGTGACGCCCCTCGAACCTTCTCGACAACAGGCCGTGGCGTCTTGTTTCGCCGACCTCCACGCTCGTGCGGGCAAAGATGCGCCGGGCGGCGCTGACCAAACCTGCCGGGCATATGGATCTCAACCGGCACTATCGTCAAGGCGGGACATCGAGACGAGTCGTCCAACGGCGAGGGGTCGGCGTGCCCGGGATGCCACTAGCAGGAACCGGTCCCTGGGGCGAGAATGTCCCGGCTGGCTCCGTTTGGGTCGCGCGGCAAGGTTTGGCAATCTCCCTGCTAGGCATCCCAATCCATGCTCAACCGTCGTGGCTGAGGGAGGGCTCATGAGCCGCCAATCCAGTGACGGCCCCCCTCGGGGCAGAGACCTCGACGAGCCAGACGAGGACGCCCCGGGCCCGAACGATCGCGGCCGAGTTGCGCCTGAGGCCGATGCCCTGGATCGGTTCGGCGTTCCCGGGAATCCCGGACCGCACCCGTCGATCGAATCCGCGATTGGGTGGTCGGGCGGCCCGTGTGGCGAGCTCCCGCCGCCCGACGGGTCGCAGAGGGGGCCTGACCTTCCGAGCCTTGAGGAACTGAAACGAATCCGGGAGGAGGATAACAGACGCCGCGACCTGGAGCCGCCGGACCTCCCCGGGCTGGTCGTGCTGGGCCGCATCAGGGGCGGTGGCATGGGGGTGATCTGGCGCGTCCGCGACCCAGAATTCGATCGCCTCTTGGCGGTCAAGGTCCTGAGGTGGAAGCTGATGGAGCCGGACAGCGCCGGCCGGACTACCGGCGTGGAACGGTTCCTCGCGGAGACCCGGATCACCGCGCAGCTGGCCCACCCGTTCATCATTCCGGTGCACGCGCGAGGATGGCTCCGCGACGGTCGGCTCTATTTCACGATGAAGCTGATCGAAGGGAAGACTCTCGATGCATTGTTCGCCGAGCAGTCGGACACCGAGCGACGGCGGATAGAGTTCGTCCAGAAGAACTTCGTCCCGATCTGCCAGGCAATAGCATTCGCCCATAGGCAGGACATCATCCACCGGGACTTGAAGCCCTCGAACGTGATGGTCGGCGATCACGGCGAGGTGCAGGTCATGGACTGGGGTATCGCCAAGAACCTGGCGGATCCCGGGGATTTCGGAATCGAGAAGCCAAGTGCGGCCGACGCCCCCGAGCAGGAGGAGGGCGATGTCGATTCCCGATACCGCACTCGGCCCGGGAGCGTCCTGGGGACCGCATCATATATTTCGCCGGAATCGGCCCTCGGTAACATCGCCCAGGTAGACAAACGAACAGACGTCTTCGGCTTGGGAGCGATCCTTTGCGAGATCCTCACCGGGCAACCCCCCTACGACGGGGATGACGAGGAAGCGATCCAGCAACAGGCGGAGCAAGCCCAGCTAGGACCGGCGATGACCCGACTTCGCGGATGCCCTGCCGAGCCGGAGCTGATCGAACTGGCCACGCGTTGCCTGGCCCCGGACGCGGCCGACCGGCCTGCCGACGCGGAGGAAGTCGCGAGCGCCCTGGAGGCCTGCATCTCCGGGGTCGAGGCAAAACTCGAGACCGCCAAATTGGCCCGGGTTGCTGCCGAGACAAAGGCGGCCGAGGAACGGAAACGCCGAAAGCTGGCAGTCGCCTCGATGGCTGTGGGATTGCTCCTCGTCGCGATCGCTGGGACCGCGGCCTGGCTGTGGCAGAGAGAGCGCGATTACAACGCGGAAGCGGCACGGATCGCCAAGGCCGAGGCGCAGGAGAGCGCGGACAGGGTGGCTCTCCAAGTCGACGGGGCTCTCCGAAACGCCACGACCTTTATGGAACCGGGCTGGAAGCAGACTGGGGACCTTGAGCTCTGGCGGTCCAGCCTGGAGAAATCGCTAGGAGAGCTAGATCAGGCTCAGAAGTTTCTGGACATGGGTCCAGAGGATGACGCGCTCCGCCAGCGGGTACTCAAAGCGCGAAATGAATGGGACAAAGCCAACGACGCGCTGCGTTTCCACGTAGACGTCAACAAGTGCATGGCTAGAATATTCGAGGGAGGCACCCGCCCAGAAGCCTACCATGAGGCCGCGAGCCAGGTTGATGCCATCTTTCGCAAACAGGGGATTGATCTCTTCAACGCTCAGACACGTGGTCACACCATCGCATGGGTGCGCGATCATGGAGCGAGCACCCAACTGAGGATCCTGCTGGCCGCCCGCTTCTATTGGACGCCGCTCAGCGAGTTCTGGAAGAAATCCTATGTTTTCGGGCTCCTCGTCGAGCTCGACCCGACCCAGAGTGCGAACTACACCAAGTGGTTGTACGCGCTCATTCGAAAGGATGGCCCCACTCTGGCATCCCTGGCCGATGACCCGGATGTGGCCAAACTGCCAACGGGCGGCAAGGTGCTGATGGGGGTCGCACTACAATGGGTCGGCATGACAGACGAGGCGGCTCGGTTCCTGGAAAAATGGCAGGCGCACCACCCGGACGACTTCTGGCTCAACTATTACCTCGGGATTTGCTTACTCCAGACCGAGCCGCCGCGGACGGACGAGGCCCTGCGCTACCTGACGGCCGCGGTCTCAATCTGCAAGGAGGATTCGGAAACCTATTCGAAGACCTACAACAGCCTGGGAATTGCCTACCGCATGAACGCGGACCCGGACAAAGCCATCTTCGCGTGCCGTCGAGCGATCGATCTCGACCCGGAGGCATTCATTCCCCGTGAGAACTTAGGCAGACTCGTGCATGGCCAGAAAGACTGGGAAGGCGCCCTGACTGTCTTTCGCGATGCCAAGAAACGTGTCGCCTCGAATTCGCCCGAGGCGCGGCGCGTGGACGAATGGATTCGCCACCTTGAGCGCGATATCGAGCGAAATTCCCACCTGCCGTCCCAGGCCGGAGGTCACGAGTCCCCGAATGCCGCCAAGAATTGAGTCGTGCCCTTCAGCGAGCCGAGTCAGTTCGTCGTGACCATGCGTATCTCAGACACTCGATCCGAGAACGTTGCAAAGAACTTGAGGAACTGCTCGTACGGCACGCTGGGCAACAGCAACAAACTGGGCCCAGAGTAATCCACCCCGCGGGGGGTATCTGACGTGGGGAGCGTGGAGGACACGTTACTCAGCCGAACCCATGGCTCCTCAGACAGAAGATTCTTGGATTCTCGATACACGTAGCCTACGCCCGCTAGCGTCTTCGCTTTTTCAAAGCAGATTGACAGTACTTGAGGAGGTCCAGATCGATCAGTTCCTCCTCCAGAACGTCAAGATCGCCGCTTTCGAGCGTGCTTGCGACTTCGTCGATCAGATGGTCGGCGAATGAGGCCCAGGCCCTCTTCTTCGCTTGACGAACCCAATCCTCCTTGACGTGGATTCCTCGTTGTGTCGAAAGCCGCTCCACGATCTGGGGTGCGCGGAGGGTAGGATCGACACGGAGCAGCTCAAGCACACCGTGGTAAGCCGGCTTGTCGGCTTCGAGGGCCTTCCAGGCTTCCTCCAAGGCGGCCGAGGAGCGTTCTTCCCGCGCCAAAGAGTCCCAGGCACGTTCCTTTACGCCCGCTCTCCAAGCTTCGTCAAAGCCGGTCTCGGATGGGTCTGGGAGGGCTTCGGGTGTGGGCAGGTGTTGCCAGTGCTTCTGCTCGTTGCGTGCGTCACGCAACATGTGGAACAGGGATGTCTTCAAGTAGTCGCGAAACCGACCGCGACTGGGGTTTGCGCGTCGGAAGCGGCCTTCGATAAAACGGATGGCAAACGTCTGGCTCAGCTCCTTGGCTGAGTCGGGATCGCGAGTAGCACCGAGAAGGTATTTGTAGACCGCTCCGTAGTAATCCCGTAACAACGTCTCTCGTGCCCGGCACGCCTCGGCGTCGTCCCCATGAGCCTGGCGAAACAGCGTCCAACGGGTCTGCATCCTGCTCAAGCGGACCTCCGACGCACCCGGGCCAAGGTCTTCTGCGTCGCCTTGTTGGGAACTTGAACCGTCTTGAAGACTGGGCAACTCGTCACCGGCCTGGCGAGGGATCATCCGAACCGTCCTCATCGGGGAGTTGGGGGCCTCGTCTACCCTTCTTACTAGAGGTGTGACAGGGCGGGATGGACGAAGTCCACACACCGGTTCGGCTGAGCCTGCCCATGTCTCCCACGGCAATCATCTTCCCCATTCTGCCGTGTCGCGTCGGTGGTGGGATGGCTCAAGGGTCGTCACACTCCGGGTAGGTGATGGTGGGGAGCAGATCACGTGGCCTGCAAGTCCCGAAGACCCCACCCTCTCTCAGAAGGAGTTTCCCGTGAAGAAGGCAACTATTGTGGCAACGCTGTTCGGCGCCCTGCTTGCGTTCGCCGCGGCCGCCCAGACTGCGAAGGCTCAAGTCCCCCCCTCCGGTCTCCAGCTTGGCGCGAGCGTGACCCCGTTTGTGGGCCCGGCCCCCGGGCAGGGTCCCGCCGCGGCCGGCGGGCTGCGCGTGAATTACACCCAGCCGGGCTATCCCGCCCACGGGCTGCTGCTTCCGGGCGACGTCCTGCACGGCGGGTGGGACGGATACCAGTATGCTCCGCTGCTAACGATGGCTGACATCGAGGCCTTCAAAGCGCGCATCGGCCCGAATCGGTATGGCGCACTTCAGGTGTATCGCCCCGGGGTCGGTTACACTTATTTTTGGCTGAGGTTTACGCCCGTCGGCACTACCTTTGTGGCCGAGCTCGTGTCGGAGGCGCAAAAGCCGGGCGCTCAGGCGAAGTTCGAAGGGAAGTAAGCGTCTTACCAAGGACATCTTGCGGGGCCTGATATCATCTCGGGGAGAACAACCGTCTCCCCGAGGAGATGCCCCATGGCCCGACGAACCGGCAAGCCACGCGATCCATCCAGGGAGCGAGCCTGGCGGCGGACGATGGCCGAGCACGCTCGCTCTGGCCTCTCCATTGCCGCCTTCTGCCGCCGCGAGGGCCTGACGCCCCATTCCTTCCGCTGGTGGCGGCAGGAATTGGCACGGCGCGATCGCCAGGCCACGACCGACGGAGTAGACCAGGTTCCCGGCCCTTCCACCGACCTGGTCGTCCGCTCCGCCTTCCTGCCGGTGCGGGTCGTGCAGGATGCCCCCGAGCCGGTTCTCGAGCGGGTGCCGATCGAGATCGTGCTACCCGAAGGTCCGACGGTCCGGGTCAACCGCGGCTTCGATCCTCCGACGCTCGACGCGGTCCTCTCGGTGCTGGAGGCCCACCGATGCTGAGCCTGCCCCCCTCGGTCCGCATCCTGCTGGCCCGGGAGCCGGCCGACATGAGAAAAGGGTTCGACGGACTCGCGCACCAGGTCCAGTGCGTCCTCGCCGAGGACCCGTTCAGCGGCCACCTGTTCGTCTTCCGCAATCGACGCGGCGACCGGCTGAAGATCCTCTACTGGGCCGGCGACGGGTTCGCCCTCTGGTATCGACGGCTGGAGAAGGGGACCTTCCGGTTCCCCATCCCGAGCGAGGCCGAGGCGACGAGCGTCCCGGTCATGGCCGCCGACCTGCTGATGGTCCTGGAAGGGGTCGACCTCAACCGTGTCCGGCGGCGACCCCGCTACGTCCGCCAGCCGGCATGACACCCCGTCCGCCAGGAATTCGGCGGCCGGGGCCTCGCCGGTCGGTTGCTTGCGCTTATAATTGATTCATGAGCGAGGTCGACGCCCCACTCCCCGACGACCTGGCCACCTGCCACGAGCTGATCCGCCAGCAGGCTGCCACCATCCGGGAGGCCCAGCGACGGATCGAGCAGCTGGAGCACCAGGTCGGGCAGCTGCTCCGTCGGCAGTACGGCCCCCGCAGCGAGCGGCTCAACCCGGACCAGCTCCGGCTGTTCGCTGACGACACGGCCGAGGAGGACGCCGGGTCGCAGCCCGCCGAGCCGGTGCCCGAGGAGCGGGGGACGCCCGCCCGCACCTGGCGGCGGCGTGGTCGCCAGAGTTTGCCTGAGCACCTGCCCCGCGAGCGGATCGTCCTCGAACTGTCGGAGCCGGAGCGGGACTGCCCCGACTGTGGCCGGATCCGGATGCCCTTCGGCGAGGAGGTCAGCGAGCAGCTGGAGTTCGTGCCGGCCTCGCTGTTCGTCCGCCAGTTCGTCCGCCTCAAATATGCTTGTGGTTCGTGCCAGGAGCACGTGGCGATCGCGGCCAAGCCGCCGCAACCGATCGAGAAGGGGCTGCCCGGGCCGGGCCTGCTGGCCCAGGTGATCACCAGCAAGTACGGCGAGCACCTGCCGTTGTACCGCCAGGAGGACATCCTCGCCCGCCACGGCGTGACCCTCTCGCGGGCCACGCTCTGCGGCTGGATGGCCCGGGCGGCCGAGTTGCTCCGGCCGCTCTACGCCGTGATGATCGAGCGGGTCCGGGCCTCGAAGGTGATCTGGACCGACGACACGACCGTGCCGGTCTGGGACCCGACCCTGCCGGCGACGCGGACCGGGCGATTCTGGGTCTACCTCGGCGGCGCCCGAAACCCGTTCTGCGTCTACGACTTCACTCACCGACGCACCCGCGACGGACCGGAGCGGTTCCTGTCGGACTTCCGGGGCTACCTCCAGGCCGATGCCTTCACCGGCTACGACCGGATCTGTGCCGGGCCAGACGTGATTCGCGTCGCGTGCTGGGCACACGTCCGCCGCAAGTTCTACGAATGCCGGACCACGGCCCCCATCCTGGCCCATGAGGCATTGGCCCGGATCCGCCGGCTCTATCGGATCGAGACGGACTGCCGCGAGATGCCGGCCGAGGAGCGTCAGGCGATCCGGCAGCGGGACGCGGTGCCGATCCTGGCGGCGTTCGGGGCCTGGTTGGACGAGCAGTCCCGGCAGGTGCTGCCGAAGAGCCCGTTGGGCCAGGCCATCGCCTACGCCCGGAACCAGTGGCCGGATCTGCAGACCTACACCCGTGACGGCGAGCTGAGCATCGACAACAACCTCGCGGAACGGAGTCTGCGTGCTCAAGCGATCGGTAGGAAGAACTACTTGTTTGTCGGGAGTGACCGGGGCGGTCGGACGGCGGCGACCCTCTACAGCTTCGCGGGGAGTTGCAAGCGGCTCGGGGCCGACCCCTTCGCTTATCTCCGGGAGGTCCTGGAGCGGCTGCCGACCCACCCGGCGGCCCGGCTCGCGGAGCTGTTGCCCGACGCCTGGTTCGCGGCCCATCCGGACGCGCGACGCAAGGCCGCGTCCTGATCGGAGATGGCCGCGGTCCGGACTTGGACGCCCAGCCGATCGCGCGATATCCTCACAAACCGGCCCCGTGGGACGGCAGCCCCCCCATCGCCCACGCCAAGGGGATCTGGGCGCCCTTCGCATGACGGTCACCGCCCCGGATCGGTCGCGTGGGGGCGTCTCGGGTCGGCAATTGAGGTGCCATCTATCCGGGAGGTCGCCATGTCGCTGCAGGCCGCATGCCGGGCATCGGGCCTCGTCGCCCTCTGCGTCGTCGGATCCCTTGGGATCGGTGGACTCGCCCACGCGGAAGACGAGGGGCGTTGCTACGTGACGGAGGTCGTCTTCAAGAGCGAGGCGCGGGCCGAGGGCGCGGACGAGCCGGAGCGACTCGACGGCCGGATGGAGATCCGTCATCGCGCGGAGCGGAAGGGCCGGAGCCTCACGGTCTCGATCCTGTCGTTTGAGGCGGAGTTGGAGGGGGCCCCGGTCACGTCGCTCCGCATGAGTCGCGTCGGGCTGGTCGAGGTCCACGCCGACGGGCGGAGGCACGAGATCACCCGCGGCGAGGCGGGGCCGCTGGTCCGCCTGCAACTGGAGTCGTTCGGCCGGCCCGCCCTGCTGATCCTGCACGACCACGACGGGCGACCGACCGAGCGGCTGGACTTGGCGGTCATCGGCCCGATCGCCGACCTCAGGCTCGTCGAGACCGCGACTGCTTTCCACGTCGCCTTCCCCCGCCAGGAGCGGCGCTGGGATGCCGAGGTCGCCCTGCCGCTCGCGAAGGGGAAACTGGCCCGCGGCACCTTGAACTTCGAGAAGATCGCCGGGGAGGGGGCCGGCGACGTTCCTAGCGAGATTCCGGCCCGGGTCCGAGTCTCGGGGCAGTTGGCTCCCGTGGCCCCGGGAGAGGACGTGGAGCCCCTGCCCGCGGAGGTCGCCTACGAGGTCGAGGGCGTACAGGCCTACGACTTGCGGGCCCGGCAGTGGGTCTCGGGGGACTGGACCATCGACGTATCGGGCGAGGTGCGGGAGGGCGGGGAGACGAAGACTTTCTCCGGCGCCGTCTCGTTGACGCTCAGGCCCGCGCGCGAGGCCGGCGATGAATTGCCTCCGGCGGGCCCGAAGGACTGAGCAGTGCCGGTGAAGCGAAACCGTCGATCCAATTTCGTTCTGCCTCGAAACGGGGATGGTTAGACCGTTACATGGTTTCCCGCCCGTTGCTTCTGGTAGTGGGTGGAGCCCCTCTCGCCACGGAGGCCCACCGATGAGCGACGCCCTGTCCTGCCCGGGCTGCGGCCAGCTCCTGTCCGCCGATGCCCCTGTGGGGCTCTGCCCCGAATGCTTGCTCCGGATCGGCCTCGACGGCGGCTCATCGGGGCCAGACGCCGAGGCGATGAGCGCAGGAGCAAGGCGCCGGACGGCCCCCGATACCGCCGGGGACGCGGCAGGTCCGACCCGAGAATGGCCTCGTGATTCCGAGCCGTCCACCGTCGGGCCCGATGGGCGCCGCGAGCCCTCCGGGCCGGGCATCCAGCTCCGCCGTTTCGGCGACTACGAGATCCTGGGCGAAATCGCCCGAGGCGGCATGGGGGTGATCTACAGGGCCAGGCAACTCAGCCTGGACCGGCCGGTGGCCCTGAAGGTCATCCGCTCGGCGGGGTTCGCCTCGGAGTCCGAGATCCGCCGGTTCCGCGTCGAGGCCGAGGCGGCCGCTCACCTGGATCATCCCAACATCGTCCCGATCTACGAGGTCGGCGAGCACCAGGGCCAGCACTACTACAGCATGAGGCTCTACGATCACGGCAGCCTGAGCCGACGACTGCCGGAGCTTCGCGGCGACCATCGCGAGGTGGCAAGGCTGATGGCCACGGTCGCCCGCGCCATCGATGCGGCCCACCGGCGGGGCATCCTGCACCGCGATCTGAAGCCGGCCAACATCCTGGTCGACGCCGAGGGCCAGCCGCACGTCGCCGACTTCGGACTGGCCAAGCGGATCGAGGCCGACGGCGGCCTGACCCAGTCCGGCGCCATCATGGGCACGCCCGAGTACATGGCGCCGGAGCAGGCTGCCGGTCGGGCGAAGGAGCTGACAACGGCGGTCGACATCTACAGCCTGGGAGCGGTCCTCTTCGCGCTCCTGACCGGCCGGCCGCCGTTCCGAGGCGACTCGGTGATGGAGACCCTGAGGAAGGTCGTCGAGCAGGAGCCACCCCGGCCGCGGGCACTCGATCCGGGGATCGACCACGACCTGGAGACGATCGCCCTGAAGTCCCTGGAGAAGGACCCGTACCGAAGGTACGGCTCGGCGGAGGCGTTGGCGGAGGATCTGGAGCGGTGGCTGCGAGGGGAGCCGATCGAGGCCCATCCCATCGGCAATGGGGAGCGCCTCTGGCGATGGTGCCGGCGTAACCCGATTGCGGCGGGCTCGATCGCCGTCACGGTCCTGCTCCTCATCATCATCTCCGTCGGCTCGACGGCGGTCTCCATCTGCCTGGACCGACGTCGAGAAGCGCTCGAGGTCGAACGCGACCGAGTGGGCCGCCTGTACTACGCATCCCAGATGCAGCTGGCCGGCGCGATGAGGCGCGAGGGGAAGACGGGATTGGTCCGGATCCTCGATCGATTCCGCCCGCGTGAAGGGGAAACGGACCTGCGCGGCTTCGAGTGGTACTTCCTCCGCGGGGGGTGCCTCCGGGAGTTGCGGACCCTGGTCCTCGACCCCGAGGCGGAGGAGTCTTCGCGGAGACCTCCCGATCGTTCCGAGGTCGTCGCATTCTCGCCCGACGGGCGATTGCTAGCAACGGCGGGCCATGACGAAGTCTCCGTCTGGGAGGTCCGCACCGGACGCAAGCTGGCCTCGACCCGGAGGGCCGCATACGAGCAGATTCGCCACCTTGCCTTCTCTCAGGACGTCGAGACGCTCGTCATCGGGCAAGAGACCAGGCGGCTCGTCTGGGGCTTCGGGTCTCATCATGCGAAACGGATCGAACTGCTCGAGGTCTCCACGACAACGTCAAGGCAGAGGGCATCGCTCTTCGTCGCCGGGGGGAAGATCTGGATCAGGGCAGCTGACGATCGAATCGAGATATGGGACACGGGGGCGAGGGCCCGCCTGAGCGAGATCCGGCCGGAAGGCTGGCTGTTCCTCGACGCATCTCCCGACGGCGATTACCTGGCGACGGGACACAGACGAGGGACATCCAAGACCCAGTCGGGCCTCGCATGGACCATCACGCTGTGGGAGGCGAGCACGGGGCGTGAGGTCTGGACCATCGACGTCCCGACTCCGCCCTTGAAGAAGCTGATCTTCGCCCCGGATGGGGGGCGTTTACTCATCGAAGACGCCGACGCCATCACGGCGCTGAGCATCCCGGATCGGGATCGGCTCTGGGCCATCCCGGCGGGGCCATCGAGCGTCCTTGATGACAACTGGTATTCGACCGATTTCGACGACGCGGGTGAGTACCAACCCGAGGGGCTAAGTGGCGAATCGGATGTTCATCGCTATGCGGAGAACGGGAACCTGGTGAATGTGAATCGGGTCGAGTTCCGCACATCGCAACTCGGCCGCACGTCGGTGCATCGCGACACGTTGACGTTCTCCCGTGATGGAGGGATGCTGGCGGTCCTGAAGCGATCGCTCCTCATCCTGGACCCGTCGATCGGCGATCTGATCGCCGATCTCGGTGCGGACTGGTCGGGGCCGGTCGCCTTCTCGCCGGACGGCGGGATGCTGGCGGTCGGAGGCTCGGACCACACCGTGAGGCTCTGGGACATCGCCGGCGCCCGGGACGTGGGCACGCTGGAGGGCCACTCGTCGTGGATTGACGACATGGCCTTCTCCCCGAGCGGATCCCTCCTCGCGACGTCGAGCCGGGACGGGACGGTGAAGCTCTGGAGGATCGACCCCGGACCGGACGCGACTCGTCGGCTTGCCGGCCACGCCGATGCCGTCTGGTCGATGGCGTTCTCGGCAGACGGCACACTGTTGTCGACCGCCGCGATCGACAGCACGGCGACGCTCTGGGACACGTCGACGGGACGGCCGATCGAGACGCGTGGTCCCGGGACGCAGGGGAAGGTATCGAGTGCGGGAGGCGACGCATCGCCCGGGCGTCCCCTGACCCTCTTCGCGCCGCAGGGCGACTTGATCGCCCTCCTCGATGCCGAAGGGGAGCTCGTCCTGGCCGGCCCCGGGGAGGCGTTGCGAGGGGTCCGACACCTGAAGGGCACGACTCGATTCATGAAGTTTTCCCCTCGGGGTCGATTCCTGGCAGTCTCAACGATCAGCCCGTCGCCGGCGAGGGGGACGCAGCTGGCTCTCTACGATGCGTCGAATGGGCACCTCATCTATGGAGTCAGCCAGGGCACGAACCCACTTCCTGCGAACGCGATTGCGTTCTCACGAGACGAGTCCAGGATTGCCTATCAGACGGCGGTGGGGAACCTCCTCATCCTGCATCCCATCTCCGCACCGACGCGCGACTGGAAAGACAAGGCCATCCGGGGCCTGCCAGAGACGAGCGATGCTTTCGACATGGGGACGATCCTGGCGCCCGACTCTGCCGCATTCTCGAGCGACGGCACGTTCATCGCAGCATGTAACGGATCAAGTAGAGTCACCCTTATTGATTGGGCCGGCGAGACGACCGGATCGGCCGTCTTCGAGGATGACGAGCGGCACCGCATCACCTCGGTGGCGCTCGGACCCGACGGGACGCTCGCGACCGGGTCCGCGGAAGGGCTCGTCAAGCTCTGGGACCCGGTCCTCCGCCACGTCCGGTTCGTCTTCGAGGAGCTCCCGGACGTCGTGACCCATGTGCGGTTCTCCCCCGACGGGACGATCCTGGCCGCAGGATGTCGGGACGGGTCGATCACGCTCTGGTATGCGACCGATTCCGATCATCCGATGGCGCGATGACGAGGGAGCGAGGTCCGGTTTGACTCGAGCGGCGGCCCGGACGGGCGAGCCCCCCCCCGCGTCGCTCATCGCCTCAACATGGCGTCTGCTTGATGGAGACATCCGTGACGCATCCACGGCTTCACGCCCCGCCGGAGCCGCGACGGCCTGAGCGGTTCCCGGCGGGCTTCCGGGGGCTACCCGCAGGCCGATGCATGCTCCCCGAAAGGGCGTGGCGTAGCCGGTGATCGGAGCGGGGTTTCAATCGCATTCCCCGGCCCCGGTGGATATCCTACAGAGACGGAGTCCGACGCGGGCCCCAGCAGACGGGGGAGGGGATCGTGATGGATGACCGAACCCACGACGGCGAGCGGCGTCGACAGGTTCGGGGCCGGTCAGGTTCCATTGGAGTCGATGCTGGCGCCCCCAACTCCTCCGTCCGCGACGACCTCGACGAGACCATCCCCCACGGTGCCTCGACGGCCGAGCACGACTCACAGCACAGCAACGACCGACGGCCCCCTGAGTTGCCCGACGACTATGAAATCCGGCGTGAACTGGGCCGGGGCGGCATGGGGGTCGTCTACCTGGCGTGGCAGAAGTCGCTGGGCCGGGAGGTCGCCGTGAAGGTCCTCCGGGGCGGCCAACCGGCTGCTGGTCCGGCAATCCGCCGCTTCCTGGAGGAGGCCCGCCATCTGGCCCGCCTTCGGCACCCGCACATCGTCGCGGTCCACGAGGTCGGGCGCGACGCCCGCGGCGAGCCCTACTTCACGATGGACTTCGTCGACGGCGAGCCTCTGACAGCCCTGCTGGCCCGCGAGGGCAGGCTCCAGCCCGGCCGGGCCGTTGCCCTGATCTGGCAAGCCGCCGAGGCGGTGAGACACGCCCACGAGCAGGGCCTGATCCACCGCGACCTCAAGCCGGGCAACATCCTCGCCGACCGCGACGGCCGGGCCTGCGTCACCGACTTCGGCCTCGCCCGCGACCTCGCCGGCTCCGCCGGGCTGACCGGCACCGGCGAGCTGATGGGGACCCCCGCCTACATGGCCCCCGAGCAGGCCCTCGGCCAGGCCGACCTCATTGGCGAGGCCACCGACGTCCACGCCCTCGGCGCCGTGCTCTACGAGATGCTCGCCGGCCGTCCCCCCTACGGCAACGACACCCCGGCCCGCGTCCTCGCCCGCATCCTGGACGCCGAGCCGACGCCGCTCCGTCGCATCGATCGTCGCATTCCCCGCGACCTGGAGACGATCTGCCTGAAGGCGATGGCCAAGGACCCCGCCCGTCGCTACGGCTCCGCCGCGTTCCTGGGAGACCTCCGCCGCTTCGAGACCGGCCTGCCGTCGCTGGCCCGCCGCCCGGGCCCGCTGCTGCGGTCTTGGAGCCTCACCCGCCGTCACTGGAAGACGCCGGCCGTCGCCGTCTCTCTGACCGCGGCGATCCTCGGCTCCTGGGCCGCCTTCATGCCCGGCCCGACGACCCCTCCCTCCGCGACCACGTCGACCGACGAAGCCCGCACGCTGGTCGCCGCCGGCGACGAGCACCACGAGCACGGCGACCACGCCTTGGCCGCCCGGTTCTACACCGAGGACATCAAGCGATCCGGCGGCGACGCCCGCCCTGAACTCCTCGCACGCCTCGCCCGTTGCGTCGGGGAGGTCGACGACGTGGCTGCCGCCCTGGAGGTCGCCATGATCGCCGCCGAGCAGGCCCCCGACCTCTCCTTCGGCCGCCACGACGAGTTGATCGCGCGGATCCTGATGAACCGCGCCAGCGGCATCGGCACCGGTACGATCTACGATCCCGAGAAGGGCGACGAAGTCGCCGACGTGAGCGACGTGGATCGGCCTGTCCTGCAACTGGCATCTGACCGGATCCGCCTGTTCCTCGATGGCCCATCCGGTACCCCCGCGAAGCGGGAGGAGGCCGAGCAGGCCCTCGCGAGCATCGAGCGGAAGCTCCGCGGGGCGCCGCTCGATTACGGTCGCCACGAGGGCCCGTTGCCCTGGGAGATGGTCCTGCCCGAGGGTACGATCGAGACGCTCCGCGCCGAGGCGGCCGACCCCGACCTCCACCCGCTCGACCGCGGCAAGGCCGCCTACGTCCTCGGCACCGAGCTGGAGGCCGCCGGCCGGCCCGACGACGCCCTGACCGCCTACCGCGACGCCTACGAACTTGTCCGCCCCGTCTTCCCGTTCTACGCCGAGGAGGCCGAGGACCCCGACGACCCCCGGACAGGTGACGACTCCCGCTTCGACGACGAGGGCAACCTCCAGCTCCTGCCGATCATCGTCGGGGCGATCTGCGCCCTGGACCCAGACGCCCCCGACCCGCTCCAGGGCGGCGTCCTCGTGCGGCTCGAAGGGGTCACGATCCCCGACCCGATCAGCCAGTCTTTCACGCTGCGTCTGGTCGACGCCGAGATCCCACCGGATCGGGCCAAGACGCTCCTTTCCAGGAACGAGGCCCATCGCCACTCCGCTGGCCAGCTCGGCCGGGACGTCGAGTTCCTGACCGGTGCGCAAAGGCGGTCAAGTTTTCGTTCCGGTAGAATCAGGGGATGGAAGCCTCGAACTTCATCCCTCATGATTGGCGTGAGTGGCGGAGGTTGCGGGCGTTGGACCTGAAGCAACAGGGCGGGCGCCAGCGCGTCATCGCTGAGGCCCTGGACGCCTCCGAGGAGACGATCAGCCGCTGGCTCGCCCGTGCCCGACACGGCGGCCGAGAGGCGCTGCGCTCGCACCCCGCGCCCGGCCATCCGTCCAAGCTCTCGGGCGTCCAGAAGCGGCTGATCCCCGAGTTCCTCTGGCATGGGCAGGAGGCCTACGGCTTCCGCGGCCAGGTCTGGACCCGTGCCCGAATCGCCCTCGTCATCGAGGAGGAGTTCGGCGTCCGCTACCACAAGGCCCACGTCGGGCGGTTGCTCAGCGAGTTGGGCTGGACGCCCCAGGTGCCGATCCGGCGAGCGATCCAGCGAGATGAGGAGGCCATCCGCCGCTGGCGGGACGAGAGCTGGCCGGCACTGCGACGGCGGGCGAGACGCGAGCGTCGAGTGCCGGTCCTCGTGGACGAGGCGGGGTTCTACCTGCTGCCGGGCCTGGTCCGGACCTACGCCCCCGAGGGGCTGACGCCGGTGCTCCGCGAGAAGGTGACGCGCGACCACCTGTCCGTCATGGGCGGGCTGACGCCCACAGGCAAGGTCTACACGCTGGTGCGGCAGGAGTCGCTGAATGGGCTGCACAGCGTCGAGTTCCTGATCCACCTGCTCCGCGTCGCGGGGGAGCGGCTGCTGGTGATCGGGGACGGCTCGCCCATCCACCGTCGTGCTGCGGTCAAGGACTTCGTGTCGGGCACGGGCGGCCGGGTCTGGCTGGAAGCGCTTCCGGGGTACGCCCCTGACCTCAACCCGTGGGACGAGGGGGGCTGGCATCACCTGAAGAACGTGGAGATGCGAAATCTCGTATGTCGAGACCTGGAGGAGTTGCACGAGCAGTTCCACCTCGCCGTCGGACGCCTACGCCAGAAGTCACATCTGGTCCGAGCCTTCTTCGCTCAGGCCGGGTTGGAGATCGGGGGAACTTGACCTTCTTTGCGCACCGTTCAGTCAGCGACGGGCGGCGGGCCGCGCGGGTGGGCGTCGCCCCTGGCCGTTACTGCGTGAGCCTCACCACCGGCCACTGCCGCTACATCCATCCCGAAGACGAGTCAGCCCACGAGGCCCTGGCCCGCTTCTGCAGCCTGCTGAAGATCGAGATGGCACACCCTGCACACCTCGATTTCTGGCCACGGGCGCTGGAGGTCCGCGACGGCACCGTCGCGCTGCCGCCGATCCGGCTCCGGCTCCTTGAGGAGATCGTCCTACGCAGCCCGAAGCCGGGGGCCTCAGTCGATCTCCGCGAGGAGTTCTTCCGCTGGGATCACCTGGAGGTCGGCCGCCCGGTCCGCTACGGGCTCAATTTCTCGACCCTCCACGGCCGCGGCAGCATGGGGTACGGAGGGCCCGCCGACCTGACCGACCCGCGCGTTTGCCTCGGCATCCTGGAACCGTTGCCACGCAACCAGCTGAGTCTCCTGAGCGAGGCCCTCGTCCCCGGCTTGCGCGCCGACTGGAGCGTCGATGCCTACGATGACGACGGTAACCACATCGGAAGATCCGTCGGGGCCCGCGAGTTCATCGTCGCCCATGGGTTCCAATCCATCGGGAACGACCAGGACTGACGCCCAGCATGGGGTCAGGTTCCAGGATGGCCCTCACTCCTCGAGGTCCAGTTCCCAGATCTTCACCTTGCCGGATTCCTCGGCTGCCGCCAGCCGCCGGCCGTCGGGGCTGAACGCCAGGTCCCAGAGGAATGCGTGAGGCAGGAGCGCCAGCCATTGCTGGCCGGTCGCGGAGTCGAAGATCCGGACGGCTCCGGACGATGCCGACGCGATCCAGCGGCCATCCGGGCTGTATGCCAGGGCGCCACCCTGGGAGACGGGGAAGGTCAACTCGACCCGGCCGGAGTCCACGTCCAGGACGACGATCTCTTCCCCGTTGCTGTTCGCGGCGATCCGCTCGCCGTCGGGGCTGAAGGCGAAGTTTTCGACTCCCAGGAGGTCACTGCGCGGGACGGGGATCGTCCGCTGCCACTCGCCGCGGGCGGTGTCCAAGAGCTCGATCCCTTCCTGGGTGCCCACGGCAAGCCACGTGCCATCGGGGCTGTAGGCGACCCGATTGAACCGCCGGAGAAGCGGAAATGCGACGACATTGAATTGTTCCTGTCCGGTGGCCGGGTCCCAGGCCGTGATCAGGCCGAGGCTGGACGCGACCAATTGCTGACCATCGGGCCGAAAGGCGAGGGTTTCGTTGAATTTCCCGGGCCAGGTCCGGAGCCGTCGGCCTTCGGCGGCATCCCAGAGCGCGACCCCCTCGCTGCCGAGCGTCGCGAGCTGGTTGCCGTCGGGGCTGAAGGCCACGGCGTTGACGAAGCCGGGATCGGCCTGGATCACCCGCTCGACCCGGCCGGTCGTCGCGTCGCGGATGGCGACCTGGCCGCGACCGCGCCGGTCGGAGACTTTGACGGCGATTCGATTCCCCTCGGGATCGAAGGCCACGGCCCGTTCCGCCCCGTCGAGGACGAGAGCCAGCCGCGCCCCATCCAGGTCCCAGGACCAGAGGCTACCCTCGCCGCCGCCAGCGCCTCCCTTGCTGCCGCCCGCGGCGGCGTGCCGGCCGTTGGGGCTGAACGCGACGCAAGTGACGCCCTCATCGACCGACAGCCCGACCCGAGTCATCCCATCCTCCAGCTCCCACACGGCGGCCGAGTGATACCCCGCGGTGACCCGACCGGCCAGGAGCTTCCGGTCTCGGCTGAACGTCGCGAGCTCCAGGGGCTCTTGCTGGCTCTCGGGCCCGAGAACGTCCAGGAACACCCCGCGATAGAGGCCCTCGAGGTGGACGCTCCTGATCGGCCGACCCGTGGTCGCGTCGCGGAACGTGACGAGGCCATCCTGGGTCGCCGAGATGATCTGCCGGCCGTCGGCATCGAAGGCGGCGCGGCCCAGGCCGTCCAGCGAGAGCCGCTGCCGACCCGTCGACGCGTCCCACACCTTCACCGTACGGCCCGCGTCTTGCGTGAGGAGCCGGGACCCGTCGGGGCTGAACTCGACGTGACGGACGTGATCGGCGTGGCCCTCGAGGGCCAGCAGTTCCCGGCCGTCGGACGCATCCCAGACTTTGGCCACGCGGTCTTCGCCGTAGAGCAGGGCCGCGGCGAGCCGCTCGCCGTCCGGGCTGAAGGTGAGGCTGGTGATGTTGGCCTCGTGGCCCCGGAAGCCGAAGAGATCCTGGCCGCTCGCGGCGTCCCAGATCTTGACCATCCCGGAGGAGTCGGAGGTGGCCAGGCGTGCGCCGTCGGGCCGGAACGCCAGGTGGCCCCGCCTCACAGGCAGCCGCATCAGCTCCCGGCCGGACCCGACCTCGCAGAGCTTGACCTCGGACTCGGACGCCGAGGCAATCCGGGCACCATCGGGGCTGAACAGCACCTCGTGTACCCGACGCTCGTGGGCCTCGATCCGGCTCGGGGCCTCGATCGCGGCCCCGAGCGGTTCGCCGTGCCCCGCCAGCAGGGTCGGACAGAAGATCGTGGCGAGGGCGGTCGCCCTCCTGCGACCAGACCACTCGGAGCCCGAAGGCCGCGAGGCGGATGAGCCAGTGTATCGCGCGTTCATGCCAATTCCCTCCCGCCGATTGAGGAACGGGCCGAGCGGCTGCCTGAATACCTGAAGGGACAGGGTGGTCCTGAAGCACGGTCAACCAATAGAAATCCCCGGGGCCTGCCGGGTAGCGCCGGGCTGGGGTGGAGACACCTCGGTGGGCCGGCGGCAGAGGGTGATCATTCTCAGGGTAGCTGCCAGGGTTCGGTAGGAATACGCCAACACGAGCCGCTGACCTGATCCGGCGGGATGAGGGAGAGCAACCCGTGTCTATGGACCCGGCGAGTCTGGGTCCCAGTCGGATACCCGGTGGTAAACCGCACTCATGCGATCCACGTGGGAATGACCACCAAGAGGCCACGATGGCTGCCGAATCGGATAGGAGTGTGGTTCGCAATACGCTTACCAACGACCGCGCGTCCCGGACGCACCCGCCTGCGGCGTCGGGGACGGCTCGCACAGCCAGTCCGGCCGGTGCAACCCGGCCCGCTCCAGCGAGCGGCCGACGGTGCGGGGCAGCACCGGGCCGCCGGCGGGCTGCCCGGCCTGCAGGGAGCCGAGCACGGCGGCCATCCCCCGCAGGGCCTCGGGGCCGGACCCCGCCGGCGCCAGGGCCCGCAGGGCCTCGGCCAGTCCCCGGGCCCGGCCGGCCAGCTCGGCCTCGTCGGGCGGCGGGGCCCCGCTGTCGCCCCCGCCGACGGGGCGGGCGGCGTCGGCCCGGACCAGGGCCTCGAGGACCGCCTCCAGGGGGGGCGCGTCGGGCGGCGGGGCTGCGGGGGTGGGCGGCGTCATCGACGCGTCGGCGACGCCCGCCTCCCCCGAGACGCCCCCGAACGCGAGCTTCGAGAGCCCGGTCCCCTCGGGCCGCCTGGGCCTCGCCGTCGCCCCGAGGGGCCGCGCCGTCGCCTGGCGGTTCGGCCGGTCGGCGGGCATCGCCCGGGAGGACGGCGCCTTCGCCCGGAACAACCCCACGCCGGCCGGCTCCCGGGTCGCCTTCATCCGCAACCGGGGCCATCTCCGGCAGGTGGTGTCCCTCCGGCCGGGCCGGGCGTATGCCGTCAGCTTCCTGGTGGCCCAGCGCCTGCTCGACGACGGGACCGTCGACCGCCAGGCCCTCCAGGTCCGCATCGGCCCGAGGCTGATCGGCGACTTCACCCCCGCGAGCACCGCCGACGGCCGCTTCGTCCGGTTCACCAGCGACGCATTCACCGTCCCCGATGCCAGGCCTCGCCTGCTCTCCATCAACGGCACCAACCGCAAGCGGGGCGAGGACACGGCCCTCGTCGACCAGATCGTCGTCACGGGCTAGGTCCCGGTGACGTGCCCCGACTGCGCCTCCCGCCCCCATCCACGCATCGGGCCCCGATCCCGCGGAAATCGCAGGGGGTTCGTCGCCCACGCGGCTGCCCAGGGGATCGTCCGCGGCCCGGAGCGGCCTCGGATCGACGGGGGCGCACCCGTCGCCGGTCGGCGTGGATCCGCCGGCCCCGCAACGGGATGCGTCGAACACGCCCGCCGACGAGTCGCCGAAGGCTGCGTCTCCTCCCGCGATTCGCGCACCCGATGCCGGATCCGTCGTCTTGAACCCAGGGGATGCGACCCTCGCCGAGTCCGCTTTAGATCTCCGACGAATGCGGCCGCAGCCGGTTCACCGTCTCGGCGAGCCGGCACTGCTCCAGCGTGGCCAGGTACTCGGCCGCCGTCCTCGGCGGCCTCCGCAGGCCCGCCCGCTGCCGCCGCACCGCCTCGAGGACCGCCTCGCACGACTCGTCCAGCAGCCCGACGACGAACTCATCGGGGCCGATCGCCTCGACCCCGTAGGCAGCCAGCACCGACCCGGGGAAGTCGCCCAGGTTGTAAGTCACGATCTGCCCGGCCCCGGCGTGGATCGCCGCCGCCAGCACGTGGCGGTCGTCGGGGTCCGGCAGGCCCAGCCCGGGGATCAGCGGCTCGTAGCCGGTGACCAGGCAGTAGGGGACGTGCTCGTCCATCAGCCGGCGGCAGCGGGCCAGGCTCGCCGGCGTCAGGTCCGGGCGGTTGGCCAGGACGTTGCGGATCCACTCCTCGTGGATCTCGTCGGTCCAGCGGGCCTGGAACAGGTCCGCGGTCGCCAGCCGCATGAGCAGGTCGCGCAGCGGGGCGGGGTAGAGGACGCAGGCATCGAGGAGGACGATCAGGGGCACGGCTCAGTAGCCCATCCCGAGGTCCTGGCTCAGCGCCTGGAGCTCATCCAGGGCGGCATGCCGCCGGGCCAGGTGGTCGGCCTTGTAGGCGAGCAGGTCGGCGAGTGGCACGCGGCGATGGGTGCCGACCTTGCGGCAGGGGATGGCCCCCTCGTCGAGGAGCTTGACCAGGTGGGGGCGGGAGACGTTGAGCAGGTCGGCCGCCTGCTGGCTGGTCAGCTCGGCCTGCAGGGAGGTCAGGGCGACGGAGTGGCCCTGGCCCAGCTCGGCGAGGGCGCCGGCCAGCAGGCGCACGGCCGAAGGTGGCAGGGCCAGCTCCTGGGTCGTGGAGCCGGAGGTCACCGTGATGCGGACGCCCTGCTTCTGGTCGCTCTCCAGGACGGAGGCCAGCTTGGCGCCGGTCTCCCTGGCGAGGGAAGCCTCGCCGTTGGTGGGGGTGATGACCTGGTTGCCGTTGCAGAGCTGGGGCATGGGTGCGTCCTCCTGGCGTGTCGTGGGACACGATCGAGGATAACATAGGGCCCCGTCAATCGCAATAAACGAAATGCCGCGGGCTCCTGGATGATGGCAGGGCCTCATGGGTCCGTCGGTTCGGGGCTGCGTCTCCTGGACCGATTGACGCATCGGCGATCGTCCGCTCCATCAGCAGGATGGACGGCGCGGCCGCCGGCTCCACGGCCTTGCGGGCGACCTCGGCAGCCGCCGTCGAGCCGTCCCGATCCCCGTACCCGGCACTCACCCCTGCTCGTCGCGGGCCTTCCACGCGGCGAGAACCTCCGCCTCGCGCCCAGGCGCCAGCCCGGCGCGCAGCCGCGACCGACGCTCCTCGGGCTGGGCCTCGAACCATTCCAGGGTCGCCCGCGCCGTCTCGACGATCGGGCGGAAACCCAGGCCGACCCCGATCGCCTTCGCGTTGCTCACCCGGGCGAACCCGGCCGTGTCCCCCTCGGCGGGGACCCAGGCCGGCATGTCGCTCCAGGCGCTCACCCCCTGCTCGGCCAGGAACCTCGCCGGGACGAAGGTGAACGTGGCATCGGACCCGGCCGCCTCCTTGCAAGCGTCGAGCATCCGCCCCATGGTCAGCCCCCCGGCCGGGCCCAGGGCGTTGAAGACGCCCGTGGTCGTGCCCTCGATGAGCGTGACGAGGAACTCCCCCAGGTCGCGCACGTCGATGAGCTGGACCGGGTCCTCGGCCGAGCCCGGCGCCAGCACCTCCCCCCCGCGGGCGACGCGCACCGGCCAGTAGGCGAACCGATCGCTCGGGTCGTCCGGCCCCGCGATCAGCCCCGGCCGGACGACCGTGACCCGGCCCGGCATCGCCTCCTCGGCGGCCTTCTCCGAGAGCGCCTTCAGGGCGCCGAAGGTCTCGCCGTCGACCTGCTCGACCGTGGGGTCCGCGATCTCCGCCAGGGGGGCCGACTCGTCGGTCCCCGGCTTCGTGAGGCTGGCATAGGCCGAGATCGAGGAGATGTAGACGTAATGCCCGATGTTCGGCCCCAGCACCGCCGCGGCCGACCTCACCCAGCGCGGGATGTTGGCCGAGGTGTCCACGACCGCGTCCCACCGGCGCCCCTCGAGGGCCTTCAGGTCGTTGTCGCGGTCCCCCCGGAGCTGCTCCAGGTCGGGGAAGAGTCCCGGCCGGGTCCGGCCCCGGTTGAAGAGCGTGACCTCGTGCCCCCGCCGCAACGCCGCCTCGACGGTGTGCGGCCCGAGGAATCCGGTCCCCCCCAGCATCAGGATCGTTTTCGGCCTGGCGTCGTTCGTGGCCGCGCCCGCGATGCGCGGGACGCCCGCCCCGGCCGCCAACCACGGCCCGGCGGCGGAGGCCCGCAGGAACCGGCGGCGATCGATACGCATCGGCCATCCTCCTCATGTCGTCCAGATCGGCCCGAAGCCATGGATGTCCGGTCCATCGGCCCCGCCCGGCCCCCGAATGCCTCGGAGCTTCCCGACGGGGGCCTCGTCCTGGCGATCGATCAACTCTTGCAGGTTCGCGTCATTTCGCCAGAGGCGCGGGCCCGCAGTTCCGGCAGACTTACCCGGCATCCGGGTCGTTGGCGAAGCGCCCGACGCGCCGGACCCCCGCCCCCCGGTGGATCTCCACGCCCCGTCGTCGCTCCCGAGTCGGCCCCCAGAATTGATTGAACGACCGGCACCGAGAATCGCTTCGCCTTTTGCCCCAAATGACGCACCCCGCCAAACCGTCCGAGAAGGGCCCGTCATGGATCACGAGCCCAGATCCGGGACAGCGGGTCGGTCCGCAGGAGGGGACTGGCGGGGAAGATCCCTTCCCTTTTGGGTGCCGGGTACGCTACTTTGCCATTTTGTAACCATGGTTACAAAAGATGGAAGGGCACATCCTTATGAGCACGATTGAGAAGATCGACCCGGTCCAGGCCACGACGGAGACGCCGACGGGCACGGCCCCGGCCTACACGCTCGGCCAGCTCGTGGCGTACATCCTCCGCCTCGGGGCCCTCGGGTTCGGCGGGCCCGTGGCCTTGGTCGGCTACATGCACCGCGACCTGGTCGAGCGGCGGCGGTGGATTTCCGAGGCCGACTACAAGGAGGGGCTCACCCTCGCCCAGCTCATGCCGGGCCCGCTCGCGGCCCAGCTGGCGATTTACCTCGGTTACGTCCATTACCGATTCCTCGGGGCGACCCTCGTCGGGGGTGCCTTCGTCCTGCCCTCGTTCCTGATGGTCCTCGCCCTCGGGTGGGCCTATCTCGGCTTCGGCGGCCTCGATTGGATGCAGGCCGTCTTCTACGGCGTCGGGGCGAGCGTCATCGCCATCATCACGCTCAGCGCCGTGAAGCTCACCCGAAAGACGCTCGGCACGGACCGGCTCCTCTGGGCCCTCTACCTCGTGAGTGCCGCGGCCACGATCATCACCGAGACGGAGAACGTCCTCTTCTTCCTGGGTGCCGGGATGGTCGTCGTCGCGGCCCGGTGGCGGCCGTCCCGGCTGCGGCCACCGGCCGCGACGACGGCCGGATGTTTTGCCCTGCCGCTGGCGATGACGACGCCGGTCGCCGTGCCCCTGAACGACCTCTTGCTTCAGATCGCCCTGTTCTTCACCAAGGCCGGGGCCTTCGTCTTCGGGAGCGGCCTGGCCATCGTGCCGTTCCTCTACGGGGGCGTCGTGAAGGAGTACGGCTGGCTCGATGACCACCAGTTCTTGGACGCGGTGGCCGTGGCGATGATCACGCCGGGGCCGGTGGTCATCACCACCGGGTTCATCGGCTACATCGTCACGGGCCGCGTAGGCGACCCGTGGTCGGGGCTGCTCGGTGCTACCGTGGCCGCCCTCGCGACGTTCCTGCCCTGCTACTTCTTCACCATCATCCCGGCCCCCTATTTCAAGAGGTACGGGAAGCGGCCCGGCATCGTCGCCTTCGTGGACGGCGTCACCGCGGCCGCAATCGGCGCGATTGCCGGGGCATGCATCGTGCTCGGGCGACGCACGCTCTTCGCCGACGGCTGGACGCTTGAGGTCCCCAAGCTCGTGCTCTTGGTTGTCTCGCTCGGGCTGCTCATGCGATTCAAGAAGCTGCCCGAGCCCGTGGTCATCCTGGGGGCCGCGGTCGTCGGGCTCGTGCTCTGGCCCTTCGTGCGGCCATGACAAGGGGCTCGCCCGTGAAGCCTTGGTTGCTCCTGATTTACAAGATTCCCCGCGAGCCCGCCGCGGGCCGCGTCTTCGTCTGGCGGAAGCTCAAGCAGCTCGGGGCCATCGCCCTCCAGGACGCGGCCTGGGTCCTGCCCGGGTCGGCCAAGACGCGGGAGCAACTCCAATGGCTCGCGGCCGAGATTTCGGAACTCGGGGGCGATGCGACGCTGCTCTCGGCCGAGCAGCTCTACGCCACCGACGCCGAGGCGATGAAGCGGCAGTTCGTCGAGCCCGTCGAGGCCGAGTACCGGGAAATCTTGGCGGCCCTAGCGGGGAAAGACCGCGACCTTTCCGCCCTGTCGAAGCGATTCCAGCAGGTGCAGGCGCGCGACTACTTCGCGTCGGGACTCGGGCCGAAGGTTCGGGAGCGACTACTCAAGGCCCAGGGAGGGACGGCGTCATGAGATGGGTCACGTGGGAAGGGGTCGGGGTGGACCGCATGGGCTGTGCGTGGCTGATTCGCAAGCACATCGACCCGGCCGCCGAATTCCTCTTCATCCCGCAAGGGTCCCCGCTCCCGCCCGAGGCCGAGCCGTTCGACATCCCGGGCGTCAGGCTCTCCCACCACGGGGGGCACTGCTCGTTCCATGCGGTGCTCAAGCATTACGGGCTCACGGACCCGATCCTCACGCGAATTGCCCGCATCATCGACGAGGCCGACACGGTGCAGGAGGTGGCCGTGGAGCCATCGGCCGCGGGGCTCGACCTCATCTGCGAGGGCTTGAGGCTCATCAGCCCCGACGACCGGACGGCCCTCGAACGAGGGGCCTTGGTCTACGACGCCCTGTATGCCCGGCTTGCCGCCGAAGGGAACGCCGCCCGATGGGGTGGATGAGCCGGGGGCGCCCGGAGAGGGGCCGCATCGGTGGCCCGCGGCCCGCGGGCGATGCGACGGCGGAGCGACTGGACCGGCTCGAACGGTCCAACAGGCGGATCCTGGTGGTCTTGTGCCTCCTCGGCTCGGCCACGCTCGTCGCCGTCGGGGCCGTGGGGACGGGTGCCCGCTCGCCGGATGGGGACCGGATTACCCTCCGCGACCGGGGCGTCGCCCTCCGGGCGATGCCCACCGGACGAGTCGGGGCCGAGCCCCGTCTTTTCGACGAGGACGGCGGCGAGCGGCTCCGGATCGGGACGCCCGACGACGGCCCCGCCGTGCCCGACAATCCCCGTGCGGTCGGCGGCCGGTGGCCTTCGGCGGCTCAGTAGTAGAACTGGACCCGAAGCCAGAGCATCTCGTTGGTCAGGGCATGGCGATCAGGCAATGCGAAGAAGACGGGATCGCCGAACTCGCCGTGCTGCCAGTCGAGATAGACCTTGACGAACTTGTTCGGGTACCAGTTCACCCCGAGGTTGGTGACCCAGGCGCGATTGCTCGAGAGGGCCCGGTCGGCGAGCCCGGCGTCGAAGAGCCCCGAGTCGATGTCGAAGGCGCTATAGCGGCCGATCAGCTCGATGGCACCCGGGCCGAACTCGCCCCGGCGGAGCCGGAAGGGTCGAAGCGGCTCGACGACGGTTCGGCGCTCGACCTGCTCGCCGGTCAGGAAGTAGCCGGCGGAGACGGAGTAGCCGGAGGCGGGGAGCACCGTCGATTCGGGCGTGGCGACGGTGCGCGCGTAGCGCTGGATCGAGCCGTTGTACTCGGCGAGGAGCGAGAGCGACCGGTAGAAATACGCGAGGTGGGCCGACCAGAAGGTGCGCTGGCCACGCTCGATCACCTCGTCGTCGAAGATCAGGAACGGCGGCGCGGCGCGGTCGGCCGTGCCGGCGTTCGAGGCGTTGGTCGCCAGTCGGAACGAGCGGGGGAGGAACGCGGCGTTGTCCTGGGCCCCGTAGGCGAACGAGCCGCCGAGGTTCAGGAGGCGGAGCGGGTTGCCCTCGGCCGTCTCCTGGAAGGGTCGGGCGTTGAGGTACGCCATCACGTCCTTGGAGTCGTTGAAATCCTCGTACGAATTCCGGGGGCCGTCGAAGACGCCGACGGCGTAGTCGAGCCGCTCGTCCAGCAGGGAGCCCCAGAGCATGGCGCCGAGCTGTCGGTTGAGGCCGAGGTTCGTGGTGAAGAGGGACCGCTCGGGGGCGATCAGCCACATGTTCTGGATGGCGAACTGCTCGTAGTTGAACGGCGTCATGAAGCGGCCGACCTTGAGCTGCAGGCGGTCGTCGCGGCGGAAGTTGAGGTAGGCGTCGAGCAGGTCCAGGGCGCCGAACCCGCGGTTGATCGAGACGAGGTACTCGACGCCCCGGGTGGCCCTCCCGCCGAAGAAGAGGCGATTGCGGGGGGCGTAGATGCCGTCTCGGGCGAACAGCTCGCCACCGGGGTCGAAGGCGCGGTAGTCGGTCTGGCTCTCGATGTGGACCTGGAGCTGGAACTCCTCGTCCTCGCTCTCGAAGACGAAGCCCTGGCCGAAGCCGCCGAGGAGCGGGATCCGCCCGCTCGGGCGACTCGGCGTCACGCCGGCATAGCTGGGGACCGGCGAATCGGCGTTGGCCGAGAACGAGGTGCCGGGCCTCGACTCGCCGGCGTCTGTCGGATCGGCCGCCCTTGCCCCGTCCGTCGGGGGGGCCTCGGCCGGCTTCACTGGCGAAGCATCGAGCCGCTCGCGGAGCGCCCGGTTCTCCTGCTCGAGCCGCCGGTTCCGCTCCTCCAGCGCCTCGAGCCGCGCCTCGATGGCCGCCAGCCGATCACTCGGATCCGCGGAGGGGGGCGGGGGAGGAGGCGGGGCGGTCGGGTCGACCGGGGGGGGCGAGGGGGGCGGCATCGTGCCCCGGGCGGTCGCCGAGCGGGTCGGCTCCTGCCCGGGGGCGACGGGGACCGTCGCCAGCGCCAGGACGAGCGACACCGCCCGGAATCGCCGCTTCATGTTCGTCCTCGGACGCCGACAGTCCAAGCCGATCCGCCCGGAATCCAAGGGGAGTATCGGATGTGCGGGTCGTGCCCTTGAGGGTAGCCGGCGAATCGGCCGCGTCCCCTCCAGCCCGACTGGTCGACGGGGCTGTGGACGCCGACGATTCCGGGGGATGCCTCGAGGATCCGCGCCCATCGACTCAGATCCTCGGCCGGGGGCGATCGCGGAGCAGACCCCGGGGCCCTCGGCGTTCCGGGGGCGGGGCCGCCGGGCGCGATCCCCCGTCACTCGGCCGCCCCGACCTCGCGGCGGAGACGCTTCCAGTCCACGCCGAGCTTGCGCATCCGCGAGCGTAGCGTGTGCGGATTGATCCCCAGCAGGGCCGCCGCCCCGTGCCGGCCCTCGACCCGGCCCCGGGCCCGGACCAGGGCCGCCTCGATGTGCCGGGCCATCGCCGCCTCCAGGGACACGAACCCGTCCCCTTCGCCGTCGGGACGCGACGGGAGCGCGGTCGTCGGCCCGGGGGACGGGGCGGGTGGCCGGGGCGCGCCCAGGGCGCGGGCGATCTCCAGCCGCTCGCCGTCTCCGAGGATCGCGGCGCGCTCGATCACCGCGGCCAGCTCCCGTACGTTGCCCGGCCAGGGGTAGGTCACGAGGAGGCCGATGTCCGCGGCCGTCGGCGCCAGGGGCGGCATCCCCAGGCGTTTCGAGGAGCGCATGGCGAAGTGCGCCGCCAGGGCCGGGATGTCCGAGGGTCGGTCGCGCAACGCGGGCAGCCGGATCGGGAAGACGGCGATCCGGTACCAGAGGTCCTGGCGGAACCGGCCGTCGGCGACCATCGCCTCCAGGTCGCGGTGGGTCGCGGCGACGATCCGGACGTCGACCGGGACCGATCGCTCCCCGCCGACCCGCTCGATCAGGCCATCCTGCAGCACCCTGAGCAGGCGGACCTGGGCCGCCGGGGTCAGTTCGCCGACCTCGTCGAGGAAGAGCGTCCCGCCGTCGGCACGCTCGAACCAGCCCTTACGCTGGCCGACGGCCCCGGTGAAGCTGCCGACCTCGTGGCCGAATAGCTCGGAATCGACCAGCTCGGGCGGGATCGCCCCGCAGTTGACCCTCAGGAATGGCCCCCTGGCTCGCCGCGATCGGGTGTGCACGGACCGGGCGATGACTTCCTTGCCCGAGCCCGTCTCGCCGAGGATCAGGACCGGGGCATCGGACGGGGCGACCTGGGCGACCTGCTCCATGACCTCGCGGAGCCCCGCCTCGGCCCCGACGATCGAGTCGCTGATGTCGAGCCGGCCGAGCTTCGTCAGCAAGGAACGGTTGTCGGCCTCGACCGCCTCGCGCAGGGTCGTCAGTTCGCGGAGGCGCCGGTCGTTCTCCAGGGCGACCGTGAAGGGGTCGAGCAACGCGGTGAGCAAACCCGAATGCTCGTCCCGGAAATGCCTGGGGGGCGATGTGGTCAGCAGCAGGATGCCCACCGGGCCCTCCTCGGCGAGGAGCGGCCCGGCGAGGATCTCGCCGGAGAGCCCTTCGGGCAGCAGGCCAGGCGGGCCGGCCGTCCTCGAACGATGGGCCAGGCGGAGCACCTGTCGGCGATGGCACCACGCGAGCAGCCGCTGGACGCCTTCGGAGGTCAGTTCGCTCCGGGCCCGCGGGTCGGCGTGGCCGGGGCGGCAATGGCCCATCGCCACCGTCTCGACATGACCGCCCGGCACGTCGATGCGTCGCACGAGCACGAGATCCGCGGTCACACGCCGGGCCAGCAGGGGCGCCAGGCGTTCGACCGACTCGGCGATCTCGATGTGACGGCAGACCTCCCGCCAGATCTCCAGCAGCAGGGTCGCGTAACGCTCCATGGGGCGTTTTTCCGTGAAATGAAACGGTTCTTCCATGACATATCCCGGGCTGAAACCGTTTGATTTCGAGGTTTCCCCGGGTTCATGCCGTCGGATGATGGCATATCACGGATTATACCCGGGGATTCCGCGTTTTTGGGGTGTGGTCCACACCTTGCTCCTTCCACGTGCCGTGCCGGGCCCGGGCGGTTCGGCGATCCGGGACGGATCGGGAGAGGCCGACGGCCGGGAGGACCGGCGGACACACGGCCATCCCCAAAGCCTTGGAGAGCAGGGCGATGACCACCATCCTCGTCATGACGGACCGGGCCGCGCAGCGTTTCGCCGACCTGTTCGAGGAGATGCGCTGTCTCCTGGCGGGATGGGTCGAGCAGAACCTGATCGCCGAGTTCCCCGCCGACGAGGATCTGCCCTGAGTCCCCCGGAACGACCCTCGGGGTGAGCCGGTCCCGGGCCCTATCCCGTGAGCGGACAGCGACGTGTCGCGAGGCGTCTCCCCACCGGGAGGGAGGCGTCGCGGATCACGGCACGGACGCACCCCTTCCCGAACAGAGAGAGGACCGAGGACGATGAGAGATCGGCGCGGTTTCACGTTGATCGAATTGCTGGTCGTGATCGCCATCATCGGTGTGCTGATCGCGCTGCTCTTGCCCGCGGTGCAGTCGGCCCGCGAGGCGGCCAGGCGGGCGCAGTGCACGAATAACCTGAAGCAGATCGGCCTGGCCCTGCACAACTACCACGACGTCTGGGGCCGCTTCCCGATGGGATCGGTCCGGGTCGATACGCCGAACGGGCCCTATCGAAGACCTTTTCTGGCCTCAATGCTCCCATTCCTGGAGCAGCGGAATCTGTTCGACAGCTACAACTACGACCTGAGCTTCCAGAGGCCGGAACAGATCACGACGCGAGCCGCGATCGTGAACGTGTTCACATGCCCGTCCGACGAGCAGCAGACCTTCGTGAACAACGGCGGCAACGTCACGGACGTCAAGGGGAGCTATGGCGTCAACTGGGGCCAGAACACCTACGGCGATCAGGGCCTGCCTGCTCCCTTCGCGATCAACTACGGGGCGACCTTCGCCGACATCCGCGACGGCACCACCAACACGTTCTTGATGTCGGAGTTGATCCAGACGCCCCACCCGCTCGGCCAGCCGGTCGATGTCATCGACCGCCGCGGCCGAATCTGGAGCGAGCAGCCGTCGTCGCACCAGATCTCGACCCGGATTGGACCCAACAGCCTGGCCGGGGACTACGGCGCGTGCTGGGACCGGCCCGACCTGAAGGCCCCCTGCATCCGCAACCTCGGGCAAGGCCAGACGCATTACCTCGGCTCCCGCAGCTTCCACCCCGGCGGCGTCAACACGCTCTTCGGGGACGGCTCGGTGAGGTTCATCAAGGACTCGATCGACCTGCTCGTCTGGCGGGCGCTGAGCAGCCGGGCCGGCGGCGAGGTCATCAGCGGGGACCAGTTCTGATGCGAGGCGTTCGCTCGTTCCGAAACGATTCCCCGTCGATCGTGACGCGGGTCGTCGTGGCTGCGGTGATGATGGGCCTCGTGGGGTGCGGCTCGGCCCGGGATGACGGCCGGGTCGCGGTGACGGGGCAGGTCCTGCTCGACGGCAGCCCGCTCGACGAGGCCTACGTCACCCTGATCCCCGAGGCGAGCGGCCCGGCCGTGACCGGTCCGGTCGAGGACGGCGAGTTCCGCATCCCCCGATCCGAGGGCCCCGCCCCCGGCCCCTACCGGGTTGAGATCGACGCGGTCCGCCCGACCGGGCGGATCATCGAACACCCGGATCTCCTCGGCGAGACGGCGGAGGAGACCGCGAACATCGTCCCCCCTCAATTCAATCGGCACAGCACGCTCCGCGTCGAGGTGGTCGCCGACGGCGACAATCGCTTCGAGTTCGCCGTGACCACGAGGTAATCGAGGAGACCCATGAGCGGATCAGGATCCCGACGCATCTTCGCCTGGCTCTCCCTCGCGGCCGCCCTGCTCGCCGTAGCTGTCCCCGCGACGGCCGCCGAGGGGCCGAGGCGGCCGAACGTGCTGTTCATCGCGGTCGATGACCTGAACGACTGGACGGGATTCCTCGGCGGCCACCCCCAGGCCCGGACGCCCAACCTGGACCGCCTCGCGGCCCGGGGCGTCCACTTCACGAGGGCCTACTGCCCCGCCCCCGCGTGCAACCCGTCGCGGACCAGCCTGATGACGGGCTTCCTGCCGTCGACGACCGGGGTCTACCACAACAACCAGCCCTGGCGCCCGGTCTTGCCCGACGCGGTGACCTTGCCCCAGCACTTCACGGCCGCCGGCTACGACGTCGCCGGCGGGGGGAAGATCTTCCACAACAGCTTCAACGACCGCGCCTCGTGGCCCGAGTGGTTCGGACTCTCGGGCCGGGATCACCCGAAGCCCGACCAGGTCCCGGCGAACGACATCCCCCGGACGGCCCACTTCGACTGGGGGCCGGTCGACGTGCCCGACGAGGCGATGGGCGACCACAAGACCGTCTCCTGGGCGATCGACTGGCTCGATGCCGACCGGGATCGGCCGTTCTTCCTGGCCGTCGGCCTTATCCGTCCGCACCTCCCTTGGTACGCCCCCCGTCCTTACTTCGACCACTACCCGATCGGCGAGATCGCCCTCCCCGAGGCCCTCGCGGACGACCTCGACGACGTCCCTCCGGCCGGGATCGCCATGGCCAAGCCCGAGGGCGACCACCGCAAGGTCGTCGAGGCCGGCCAGTGGGAGGAGGCGGTCCAGGGTTATCTCGCCAGCATCGAATTCGCCGACGCCCAGATCGGCCGACTCCTCGACGCCCTCGACGCCAGCGGCCATCGCGACGACACGATCATCGTCTTCTGGGGTGATCATGGTTGGCATCTCGGCGAGAAGGAGCACTGGCGGAAGTTCGCGCTCTGGGAGGAAGCGACCCGGGTCCCCCTGATCGTCGTCGCCCCCGGCGTGACCGGGCCGAACGGCCGGAGCGAGCGGACCGTCTCGCTGCTCGACCTGTACCCGACCTTGATCGACCTCTGCGATCTCCCGCTCCGCCCCGGGCTGGAGGGAGAAGGCCTCACCCCCCTGCTCCGGGATCCTGCCGCCTCCTGGGACCGGCCCGTCGTGACCACGCACGGCCGGGGCAACCACGCCGTCCGGTCCGAGCGCTGGCGGTACATCCGCTACGCCGACGGCTCCGAGGAGCTTTACGACCACGAGGCCGACCCCCGCGAGTGGACGAACCTCGCCGACGACCCCCGGTGGCAGGCCGTCACAGCTGAGCTTGCCGAGTCTCTGCCGAAGACCGACGCGCCAGACGCCCCCCGGGCCAATTGACCAGTTCGCCAACATCGCGGGCCGGGCCGCCCGACCCCGACGGCCCGGCCCTTCCCGAGAACTCAAACGAGTTGATGACCATGTCCCGGTTGATCGACGCATTGCCGAGCAGCACCACCCCCATCGGGCTGCGTTCCCTCGAACGCCCCGAAGGCAACCTCGCCTCCCGGCCCCGTGTCGGATGTCTTGCGCGTGACGAAATGTGTCGATCAAACCGGTTCGATTGGCTCGGGACGCGAGACCTTCAACGGATCGACGGAGGCTGGGCAATGATCCTCAATCACGAATGGGATGAGCACGGGGAGGAGCAGCACGTCCGGCTCCCGGACGTGCTGGCGGACCTGATCTCGGTCGCCTTGCTGGTGGCCGTGGTCCTTCCCTGGATCGCATTCGTCCAGGCCCTGACCCTTCCGAAGCCGAGAGGCTCTCGGAGAGGGGGGCACGTCATCCCAAGGCCACACGCCCAGTCGCATGGTCGTTTGATTCACCAATCGGCGCACGTTTCTTGAAAGGTCGCGATCCGATGATTTCGATTTCCCGATCCGTCGCCATCGCGACCGCCTTGCTTGCCGCCAATCCGATCTTCGGAGGCTCGGCGACCGCCAATGAGTCTCCCGACCCGGCCTCCCTTGAGTTCTTCGAAGCCAGGATCCGGCCGATCCTCGTCGAGAACTGCTACACCTGCCACTCGGCCGAGACGAAGCCGGCCGGAGGGCTGCGGGTCGATGATCACCAAGGGCTGCTCGACGGCGGCAATTCGGGCCCGGCGATCGTCCCTGGCGATCCGGGGGCGAGCCTGTTGATTCAGCGTGTCACCAACTCGAACTCGAACCGGGTGATGCCGAAGGAGGGGGAGCCGCTGACCGATCAGCAGGTGGCCGACCTGACCCTCTGGATCGAGCAGGGGGCACTCTGGCCGGCCTTGAAGGTGCCGGAGTCCCTCGGGAAAGACCGGGGCTGGTATGAGGCGCTCCGCCAGGAGCACTGGGCCTGGCAGCCCTTGACCGATCCCGAGGTGCCACCGGTCTCCGACGATTCCTGGGCGAATGACGACATCGACCGCTTCCTGCTCGCCGCCCTCGACGAGGCCGGCCTGGCCCCGGTGGGGGATGCCGATCGGGCAACGCTGCTCCGCCGTGTGACCTTCGACCTGACCGGCTTGCCCCCCCGTCCCGAGGAACTTGACGCATTTCTCGAAGATTCCTCCCCGGACGCCTTCGAGCGGGTCGTCGATCGGCTGCTCGACTCCCCTCAGTTCGGCGAGCGTTGGGGGCGGCACTGGCTCGACGTGGCCCGCTACGCCGAATCGACCGGTCCCTCGCGGAACATCCCCTACCCGCATGCCTGGCGGTATCGCGACTACGTCATCGACGCGGTCAACGCCGATGTCCCCTTCGATCGGTTCGTCACCGAGCAGATTGCCGGCGACCTGCTCCCGGCCGATTCGGACGAGGAGCGCGACCGCCTGAAGATCGCCACCGGATTCCTCGCCCTGGGGGTCAAGGACGTCAACCAGCGGTTCAAGGTCCGCTTCGAGATGGACAACGTCGACGACCAGATCGACGCGGCCACCCGTTCTGTCCTCGGGCTGACGGTCAGTTGCTCCCGCTGCCACGACCACAAGTTCGACCCGATCCCGACGGCCGACTACTACGCCTTGGCCGGCATCTTCACCAGCACGGTCAACGCCGCCGGGCTGAGGAACCAGATGGGAGGCGGCGGCCTCGCCTATTATGTTCCCTCGTTGCTGATCCCGCTCTCGGGCACCCCGCCTCCGCCGCCCGAAGAGGAACTCAAGGAACTGGAGGCCAAGGTGGCCGAGGCCAAGGCTGCCTGGGATGCCATCCGGGGCACCCGCGAAGGGCTGGCGCGGGGACCCGACGGGCGTCCGGTCCAGCGTGGCTATCGCGATCGGTTCGAGAAACTCAACGCCGAGCTGCTCGGGCTGACCGACCCGGCGGCCCAGGGGTTCGCCGTCCACGGCGTCCGCGACGCGGAGCAGGTTGGAGATACCCCGATCCGGATCCGGGGCGAGGCCGAGAAGCGCGGCCCGACCGTCCCCCGCGGCTTCCTGACCGCCTTCGAGGTGCCCGGCGCCCCGGCGATCAATCCCGCACAGAGCGGGCGGCGAGAACTGGCGGCGTGGTTGACCAGCGAGCACAACCCGCTCACCCCTCGCGTGATCGTCAACCGGGCCTGGCACCACCTCCACGGCCGGGGCATCGTCTCGACGGTCGACAACTTCGGCGTCACCGGCGACGAGCCATCGCACCCCGAGCTGCTCGACCACCTGGCCTCCCGATTCGTCCGGGACGGCTGGTCGATCAAGCGTCTCGTCCGCGCGATCGCCCTGAGCCGGTCCTATCAACTCGCCTCCGAGGCGACCCCCGAGCACCTCGACGCGGACCCGGCCAACACGCTCGTCTGGCGGCACGCCCCCCGTCGGCTCGACGCCGAGCAGATCCGAGACGCCATGCTCGCGGCCTGGGGCTCCCTCTCGCTCGACCGGCCCGAGGGCTCGGCCGCCCGGCACTTGAAGATGATCGAGATGCGTGATAACGGCCCCGAGGCGAAGGAGATCCACGAGTTCGCCGACGCGAGCCGGTCGCGGAGCGTCTATCTGCCGTCGCTCCGAGGGGTCACGCCGAAGGCGCTCGAACCCTTCGACCCGGTCGAGCAGACCCTCGTGACCGGCCGTCGCGAGCAGACGACCGTCCCCGCCCAGGCACTGTTCCTGCTCAATTCAACGGTCGTCCGCCGGGAGGCATTGGCCGTGGCCGAGCGGCTCCTCGGACGGGATGGTGACGACGACGACCGCGTCCGGGAACTCTACCGACTCACCCTGGGGCGGTCGCCGAGCGACGGCGAGGTCTGGCGGGCGCTCGGCTTCCTGGCGGAGTACGAGCGGTCGGATTCCGCGACCGATGACGTCGAGCTCGTCCGTGTCGCCGACGAGCCCGAACCGGCGATCGGCGCGACCGTCGAGGTCGTCGACCCCGACCAGGTGGACCAGTCGGCCGTGGCGATCGCCGAGGTCGATGTCCGGCCCCACGACACGCGATCGGCCGCCTGGATGGCCCTGGCCCAAGCGATCTTCGCCTCCGCCGAGTTCCGCTACATCCGCTGACACCGGCCCCTCATCCAATATCCATCACTCTGAGGCATGATGATGACTTCTCACGACCATCCGATCGCTCGCGCCTCGCGCCGACAGTTGCTCAAGTCGGCGGGGGTCGGATTCGGCTACCTCGCCCTGGCCGGGATGCTCGCGCAGGAACGCGCACGGGCCGCAAGCTCGGTTCGACCCGATGATCCCCTCGCCCCGAAAACGCCCCACTTCCCGCCGAAGGCCAAGCGGATCATCTTCCTGTTCATGCAGGGGGCGATCTCGCAGGTCGACACCTTCGAATACAAGCCCCAGCTCCAGGAGGAGGACGGCCGGCCCGGCCCGGGCGGCGGGACGCTGACCGGCTCGAAATTCAAGTTCCGGCGATACGGCGAGTCGGGGTCCTGGTTCTCCGAACTGCTCCCGCACATGGCCGGCCACGCCGACGACCTCTGCTGGATCCGGGGGCTCCACACCGACACGCCGGCCCATCCCCAGGCCGTCGTGCAGCTCCACACCGGCAGCGCCAACGCCGCGTTGACCCGGCCGAGCATGGGGTCGTGGCTCCTCTACGGCCTCGGCAGCGAGAACCAGGATCTGCCCGGCTACGTGACGATCAATCCGCCGCCGAACCTCGGCGGGGCGGTCAACTACGGCAGCGCCTTCCTCCCGGCCCACTTCCAGGGGACGCGGATCAACGATCAGGGCCATCTGCCGAACCTCCAGCCCCGGATTGCCGCCGAGCAGCAGCGGCGGCAGCTCGCGCTGATCCAGGAGCTGAACCGCGACCTCGCCGCGGAGCCCGGAGCGCCTGACGAGGTCGACGGGATCATCCAGTCCTACGAGCTCGCCTTCCGGATGCAGGGGGAGGTCCCCGAGCTGCTCGACCTCTCCGACGAGCCGCAGCACGTCCTCGACGCCTACGGCGTCGTCCCCGGGCCGGCCGGCGCCTTCGCCCGGCAGTGCCTCATGGCTCGGCGACTCTCGGAGGCCGGCGTGCGGTTCGTCGAGGTCTGCCAGCCGGGATGGGACCACCACAACAACCTGCACAAGGGGCTGATCGACCGCTGCTCGTCGGTCGACCGGCCGACCGCCGCGCTGCTGGCCGACCTTAAGCAACGCGGCCTGCTCGACGAGACGCTCGTGCTCTTCGGCAGCGAATTCGGCCGGCTGCCGACCGCCCAGGGGGAGGACGGTCGCGACCACAACATCACCGGCTACCCGAAGTGGCTCGCCGGCGCCGGAGTCAAGCCCGGCTTCTCCTACGGCGGGACCGACGAGTACGGCATTCGCGCCGAAGAGGGCCGGATGCACACCAACGACCTCCACGCCACCTTACTGGCCCTGATGGGAGTCGATCACCAGCTGCTGACCTACCCCTACGCCGGTCGCGATTTCCGCCTGACCGATGTCGCCGGCCGGGTGGTCGAGGAAATCTTCGCATGAAGACCGGTGGATTCCGCACCCGCCGTCTCAGGGGTCGATCATCTCGGAGGGGGGCATCGGGGTCCTCCTCCGGCTCGTACGCCGAGGCTTCGAGTCGGTACGTCCGGCCAGCGCGATCGACTCCCGATCCGAGCTGGCGTTCGAGGCGACGACACCTGACACCATCGGAAGTCACCGAACCTCGACGAACTCGGACACCGAGGCATCAGCTCCGTGTCGGACAGGGTTCCACGATTCCTTGGAATGAATCATAGGCCGCGATATTTCAAGGGTTAAGCCCCGTGTCATTTCCTGGCATTGCGGTGTTTCTGTGAAATGGCACGGATTATCGGCTGGATTCCCTCGTTTTGCGTGATGGCATCACGAATGCTCTGGACCTTCTGCCGATTGAGCGCAATCGGACCAAATGGATCGATCATCTTACCGCGTCCGGCCGGATCGAGCCGGACGCGATCGAGGGACTCGGAGATGGTGTTTGTGCCCGGCGTGATGATGTCCCACTGCCTGTGTCCGCGGTACTCCAGGCATCGGCCGCCCCGCAGGTGCCATCGCCAATGTCGCCGCTGTCCGTGATCACGGCTCCCTCTCCCGCCTCTGATACACAAACCCGCTGATACTTTCCGTTTTGCGGAGGCTTGCCGGCGGAAAACCGGCCCGGTTCACGCTCAGGAACCGGAAAGCAACAGCGGGTTTGTGTATGAGACCATCCCCACCACCCTCTCGCGACCGCGTGGGTCGCGTGGCGGGTCCGGCGCTCCCCGTGCCGCGCCATGGGCCAACCCTACCGGCTCGGCGATGACCTGCAACGGGTGTCGTCGCCCCCCAAGGTCGGGGTCCGAGCAGGCAGGCCAGGACGGTGCGGCCGAATCGAGAGATCGTTTGGTGGAGGATCGTCTCATGTTTGGTTGGCGGGCGAACAGCCGTCAAGACGATCGATCCGCCCCGGCGACGCATGAGCGATCCGATCGATCCGCCCCGGCGACGCATGAGCGATCGGCCCATCGGGACGGGCGGTACCGGGCCTCCCTGATCGCAGTCCTGATTCTCCTCGTCGTCACTCGAGTGCTGAGCTTCGAACCGACTTACCCGGTCGAGGGCCGGGTCCTGGTGGCCGGTGAGCCGGCTCGTGGGGCGATCGTCGAGTTCCACCCGATCGGGAAACCCGGGATCACGATGGCCCGACCGAGGGGGGATGTCCGCGAGGACGGCTCCTTCGAACTGTCGACCGGGGCGGAACGGGGCGGTGCGCCGGCGGGTTCCTACGCCGTCACCATCGTCTGGAGAGAACCTCTCGCCGCCGGGGACGAGGGGGCGAGGGGGCCGAACCTGATCCCGGATTTCTACTCGCGTCGGGCCTCAACACCGCTCCGAGCCACAGTGCTCGAAGGCATGAATCTGCTGCCACCCTTCCGCATCGAGATGCGTCGGAACCGAAGGGCGGCCTCGTCATCGGAATCGAGGAACATGAGACCGTGAAGATCGAGACGAACGAGCAGCGCGATCCGGGCCCGGGATTGACTCGGAGCGGCCTCTCGAGTTGCCGGGGGCGGTGGTTTCAGGCGCTCGCCGTCTGTGTCGGGCTGGGTGTTGCCGGGTGTTCGTCGGGCGATGGCGAGGCAACCTACCCGGTCAGCGGGCGGGTCGTCGTCGGGGGAGAGCCCGCCGCCGGGGCGTTCCTCGTTTTCCACCCGACCTCGGGATCGGTGCCTGCCGAGGCGGGGCGACCGGCGGCACAGGTCCGATCGGACGGATCGTTCGATCTGACCACCTTCGACGAGTCCGACGGCGCCCCGGCCGGCGACTACGCGGTCACCGTCGAGTGGCGCAAGCTCATCCACAACGGGGCTGAGGCCGTCGCCGGCCCGAACGTCGTGCCCGCCGAATATGGGCGGCCCGAGTCCACGCCGCTGAAGGTCACCGTGGTCGAGGGCGAGAACCCGCCCGCCGAGTTCCAGATCGATGTGACGCGACGCCGCTGAGGATTGCGGCCTCGAACCTGCCATTCCATCCCTCCCCGCCAGGATCTGAAAGAACAAACGATGCGACAGAATTCGCCCAAGAGTTCCGGGTTCACCCTGATCGAGCTGCTGGTGGTCATTGCGATCATCGGCATCCTGATCGCCCTCCTGCTCCCGGCCGTGCAGAGTGCCCGCGAGGCCGCCCGCCGCGCCCAGTGCGTCAACAACCTGAAGCAGCTTGGCATCGCCGCGCACAACTTCCACGACGTCAACGGCCAGCTCCCCTCCAGTGTCCGGCCGCCGGGCCTGACGCCCAAGCCCCGCATCGCCGGCATGACCCTGCTGCTGCAATTCATGGAGCAGCGCCCGGTCTACGACAGCATGAATTTCGACTACTCCTGGGGGGCCCGCGAGAACTCCACGACGGTCCTGACCCGGATCAACACCTTCCTCTGCCCGACCTCGCCGGACCCGGACCGGCTCGACGGCATCCCCGAGATCACCCCGTTCGTCGCCAACATCTGCACGCCCACCGACTACTCGCCGACCATCGGCGTCGATCCTCGGCTGGTGAGCGCCGGGCTCGTCGGCATCGATGGCAAGGGGATCATGGTCAAGAACGAGAAGCCCCGCTTCGCCGACGTGAAGGATGGACTCTCCAACACGATCATGATCGCCGAGTCGGCCGGGCGGCCCTACCTCTACCGCAAGGGGGGCAACCAGATCTCCGCCGACCTGGTGGCGCACCGGGTCAATGCGGGGGGCTGGTCGCGGCCGGCCAGCGACTTCAGCGTCGACGGCTCCTCGGCCGGCGGCACGCCGCTTCCCGGGCCCTGCCCGCTGAATTGCACCAACGGCGAGGACGTCGGCGGCGACCAGTTCCCCCACCCGTACTACGGCACCGATGGCACCTCCGAGGCCTTCGCCTTCCACCCCCGCGGGGCGAACTTCCTGCTCGGCGACGGCTCGGTCCGGTTCATCAAGGAGACGGTCGGCATCCGGACCTTCGCCGCCCTGGTGACCCGCCACGGCGGCGAGGTGCTCTCGGCGGACCAGTACTGAGTCGGGCCCCGGAGACGACCGATCACGGTCCAATCGGCTCGGGGTCGCCCCGACCCGGCGGCGATCCCGGGCCGACTCCGTTCCGCAAGCCAGGAATACAATCCATGCCGCTTAATGCGATCAAACGATTCGGGACCGCGGCCCTCGCCCTGACTTCCCTGGTTGCCCAGGGATGCGGCACGGCCGAGGACCCGAGCACCGACACCCTGAAGCTCGGCGCCTACTCGGTCGTCCGCGAGGTCTTCCACGAGGGGATCCTCCCCGCCTTCTCCGCCGAGTGGAAGGAGAAGACTGGCCGCAACGTCCGGTTCGAGGAGTCGTACAACGCCTCCGGTGCCCAGGCCCGCGCGATCGCAGCCGGGTTCGACGCCGACGTGGCCGTGCTCTCCCACATCGGGGACATCGACCTCCTCGTGGAAGCCGGCCGCGTCCGTCCCGACTGGGACGAGGGCCCCGACGGCGGCATCATCACCAACAGCCTGGTCGTCATCGGCGTCCGCCCCGGCAACCCGAAGGACATCCGGGACTGGGCCGACCTCGCTCGCCCCGGGATCGGCGTGCTTTACCCTGATCCGAAGACCTCCGGCGGCGCCCGCTGGAACATCAACGCCATCTACGGCTCGGCACTGCTCGCCTCCCGCGAAGCCAACGGCGGCCAGGCTGACGAGGACGCCATCCGCGACCTGCTGGCGAAGGTCCAGGCCAACGTGGTCAACATGGACCCGTCCGGTCGCCAGAGCATGGCCAACTTCGAGCGCGGCACCGGCGACGCGGTCGTCACCTACGAGAATGAACTGCTCCTGAGGAAACGCGAGGGGCTCGAGATCCCTTACGTCGTTCCCCCGGCGACACTGCGGATCGAGGGGCCCGCCGTGATCGTCGATCGGTCGGTCGATCAGCACGGCAACCGCGAGCTGGCCGAGGCGTTCCTCGCGTTCCTCCGGTCGGGACGAGGCCAGGCCATCCTGGCCGACTACGGCTTCCGCCCGGCGTCCGAAGGCGTCTCGGCGACCGTCGGCGAGACGCTGCCTCCGGGGCTTTTCTCCATGGCCGGCCTCGGCGGATGGGAGACGGTCGAGGAGGAGGTCTACGGGCCGAAGGGGCTCTGGACGTCGATCTTCACGGCCCAGGCCGGGAGGCGTTGAGGCCATGGCCCGATCCTCCCCCGCCGTCGCTCCCGATCCGGGTCGCCTGCTGCTGCGGGGCGCGACGCTGTCGTATCTCGGCCTGATGGTCGCACTCCCCCTGCTCGCCCTCGCCGCGCAGGCCGCTCGGCCGGGGGCCTCGGAGTTCCTGGCGGCGCTGAGCGACCCGTTTGCGCTGCACGCGCTGAAGCTGACGTTCCTCACCGCCGCGGCGATGGTCGTCGTCAACGCGGTCATGGGCACGGCCACCGCATGGGTCCTCGTCCGTTACGAGTTCCCCGGCAAGGGCCTGGTCAACGCCCTGATCGACCTGCCCTTCGCCGTGCCGACGGTCGTCACGGGGGTGATGCTGGTCGTCCTCTACGGGCCGAACAGTGCCGCCGGGGCGATCCTCGGCCGCTTCGGCTGGTCGGTGATCTACGAGAAGCCGGGGATCATCCTTGCGCTCCTGTTCGTCAGCTACCCGTTCGTCGTCCGAAGCGTGCAGCCGGTCCTGCTGGAGATCGACCGGGCGGAGGAGGAGGCCGCCGCGACGCTCGGCGCCGGCCCGATCCGGACCTTCTTCCGCGTGACCCTGCCCTCCCTCTGGCCGGCGATCGTCACCGGATCGGCCCTGTCCTTCAGCCGGGCCCTGGGCGAGTTCGGCAGCGTCGTGCTCGCGGCCGGCAACAAGCCGATGGAGACGAAGACGGCGCCCCTCTACATCTTCGGCGAGATCGAGGGAGGCAACGTCCACGGGGCGATGGTCGTCTCGGTCGTCCTGCTGGCCAGCTCGCTCGGGATCCTCATCGTCCTGAACCTGATCCAGCGCGGGAAGGGGGCCGGACATGGCCACTGAGGCGTCAACCCCTCGGCTCGTCGCGGTCCCCTCGATCCGATCACGGTCGGCGAGGATGCCCCTGGGCCGCTGGCTGCTCATCGCCGTCGTCCTGGGCTGGTTCGCCCTGCTCGTGCTGGTCCCGGCCGGCGCGCTGGTCAAGCAGGTTCTTGCCGGTGGCTGGAAGCCGTTCGTCGAGGCGCTCGGCTCGGCCGAGGTCCTGCGGGCGTTCGGGCTGTCGCTGGGGATCGCCGCGGCGGCAACGGCGGTGAACACCGTCTTCGGCGTCGGCTTCGCGATCGTCCTGGTCCGGCATCGCTTCTGGGGGCGGAGCGTGGCCGATGGTCTGGTCGACTTGCCCTTCGCGGTCTCTCCGGTGGTCGCCGGGCTGATGCTGGTCGTGCTCTACGGCCCGGACGGATGGCTCGGCCGTTGGTTCGAGGCCGGCGGCGTCCGGGTCGTCTACGCCCTTCCGGGGATGATCCTCGCGACGACCTTCGTGACGCTCCCCTTCGTCGTCCGCGAGATCGTCCCGGTGCTCCGCGAGTTCGGGATCGATCAGGAGGAGGCCGCCGCGATCCTCGGGGCCGACCGCTGGACCACCTTCTGGCGCGTCACATTGCCGTCGATCCGGTGGGGCCTGGCTTACGGCGTGACACTGACCATCGCCCGCTCGCTCGGCGAGTTCGGCGCCTTGATGGTCGTCTCCGGCAACCTGATCGGCCGCACCCAGACGGCCACGCTCTACATCCACGACGGGGTCGAGAGCTTCCGGCCCGAGGGGGCCTACGCCGCCAGCCTGATCCTGGCGATCATGTCCTTCGTCCTGCTGGTGGGGATGGAACTGATCCGCAAGCGGCTCGCCGCTCGCGAGGAGGGATAGCCCATGAGCGTCCTGACCGCATCCGAACTCCGCCGCGAGCCGAGCCGGGCCCGGTGGTCGATCGAGGAGGAGACTGAAGTGGGCATCCTGGTCCGTGATCTCTCGAAACACTTCGGCTCGTTCCGGGCCGTCGACAACGTCTCGTTCGCGGTGCCGGCCGGGCAACTCGTGGCCCTGCTCGGGCCATCGGGCTCGGGCAAGAGCACGATCCTCAGGATCATCGCGGGGCTGGATTCGGCCGATGGCGGCGGCGTGGAGCTGACCGGCGAGGACGCCACCGCCCTGCCCGTGCAGCGGCGGGGCGTCGGCTTCGTCTTCCAGCACTATGCCCTGTTCCGGCACATGACCGTCCGCCAGAACATCGCCTTCGGCCTGGAGGTCCAGAAGCTCCCCCGGCCCGATGTCGCCGAGCGGGTCGACGAGTTGCTGGAACTGATCCAGATGTCCGGATACGCCGGCCGCTACCCGTCGCAGCTCTCCGGCGGCCAGCGGCAACGTGTCGCGCTGGCCCGCGCGCTCGCCCCCAGGCCGAAGGTCCTGCTGCTCGACGAGCCGTTCGGCGCCCTGGATGCCCGGGTCCGCGACGAGCTCCGCTCCTGGCTCCGTCGCCTGCACGACGAGGTCCAAGTGACGAGCCTCTTCGTCACGCACGACCAGCAGGAGGCCTTCGAGGTGGCCGACCAGGTGATCGTCCTTCGCGGCGGCCGGGTCGAGCAGATGGGCCCGCCGCAGGAGCTTTACGAGCGGCCGGCCTCGCCCTTCGTCGCGGAGTTCCTCGGCACGGTCAACGTGTTGCGAGACCGCAGCCGGGGAGGCGTCGCCGTGCTGGACAACGGGGCCGTCGTGCCCCACTCCACGACCGAGGCCGACGGCCTGGTGTCCGTCTACGTCCGGCCGCACGACCTCGACGTCGATCGCCATCGCAACGGCCACCCCTGCTGGCCCGGCAAGGTTCGCCGGCTCGTCCCGCTCGGTGGCCACGTCCGCCTGGAGGTCGAGCTTCCCGACGGCACCGACGTCCTGGTCCAGCTCGGTCGCGACCGCCACGCGGATCTCGCCCTGGTGCCGGGCGACGACGTCTTCGTGACGCCCCGAGCGCTGAAGGTGTTCCTCGCCGCCGAGCCAACCGCGTCGGACTACGTCATCTGAGGGCGCAGCATCCCCATACGTGCCCCGCCCGGAGAATGATCGGATCGCCCGCAAGTGCGGCTGCGTGATCCGCCCCCAGTCACGCACTTGTAGTTGGACCGCGGAAAAACCGCGGGCTCCCGGCCTCCGCACCGGTCACTCTCGGTGGATCGAGGGCCTCTTCCTCACGACCACGGTCCCCCATCCCGGCGAAACGGCGTCCGAACTGACGAAACCATCACGAGATGCGCTCCAAGGCCCATGGGGCAGCCCCCGGGCCACTGCGTCATCGGCACCGAAGATGGGCCTCGCTGCGCCTCCCGTCGGCCTCGTCGGCCGACCGAGCCATCGTCGTCCCTGATTGCCGAGGCGTGGCACTCAGTACTGCAATCCGCCGGTCGATCGGCGGAGGCCCGGAGGGCGGCGTGGCGGGACCGGAGCTGGAACGGCTGCTGCACTTCGTCGTCCTCCCCGCCTTCGAGCGCGCCTGGCGTGACCTGGGGCTCGATGAGGAGGCGCTGCGCGAGCTGGAGCTGCTGATCATGGCGGACCCGGCTGGCCCGATCCCCATGCCGGGCGCGCAAGCTCCGCTTCGTCCCCGCCCGCGAGGCCCGGGGCAAGAGCGGGGCCTATCGCGTCGGCTACGCCTACTACAGCCGCTTCGGGGTGGTGGTCCTGATCCTGGCCTTCGGCAAGGGGGAGAAGGCCAACCTCAGCGCGGCCGAACGCAAGGAGGTGGCGACGCTGCTGGGCGAGCTGGACGAGGTGGTGTCGAGGAAGTTCGGCGGCGGCCGAGGTCGGCCGGGGAGGGGCAGATGAGCCGGGGCGGCGGGTCGAAGGCGAAGGAGGCGTCCGGGCCCAGGAGGCGATCCGCCCCGAGGCCGGGGAAGACGTCGGGGTCGAGCGGGCCGACGGCGGGGACGCGGCTGGTGGCGGCGCTGCGCGAGGGGATCGAGGCGTTGCGGTCGGAGGGCCCGGGGGCGTCGGCGGTGACCGTGCGGACATACCGGCTGGGGGTGGAGCCGCCGCCGGAGGTCGGCCCGGCGGAGGCACGAGCGGCGCGGGCGGAGCTGGGTCTGAGCCAGTCGGTGTTCGCGGAGTTCCTGGGGGTGAGCCCGAGCACGGTGCGGGCGTGGGAGCAGGGGAAGCGGGGTCCGAGCCCGCTGGCGCGGCGGTTCCTGGGGGAGATCCGTCGGGAGCCGGAGCACTGGCGTCGAGCGGTGCGTGCCCACCTGAAGGAAGGGCCCGCGGGCGGATAGGCGGAGCCGCCGCCCCGGCGTTGAGCCGCCCGGGACGATCCGGCCGGCTGCCGCGGGAAGGTGCCCTCCCGACACTTCCAGTGATCGGCTGCACTTTCTGCCCCCATTGACGCAGTCGATCAACCAGATTCTGGGGATAGGGCGCTGGACGACTGAGGACCGACCATCCGACACTGCCAAGCTGCCAGGAAGCGGCAGTTAGGCCCGGAGGTAACGAAGCTGTCACCGAGAGCCTTCTGGCGACTTTCCCGAAAACGATGCTCGGGAGAGGTCGGCGGATGGGTCACAACCCCGCGTTTCGCCGTGCTGAACGCCGGGGACTCTCCCGAGAATGGTCGAATTCAGGAGTGTCTCGTCTTCCAGGCGACGAGCGGCCCTCCCGCTCGAGGCCCCCGAGATTTTCAAGAGATGCGGATTGCTGGTACCCGGCGACAGCTTCGCTACCTCTGGACCAACCTCGTGAGGGTTCGGGTCCATTGACAGTTGTTACCTGGGCTTCTTGGATCTGATAATACCAATATGATCTTCAATTTGCGTTGCCGTATCCTTTTGCAGAGATGCCAGCACGCGCTCGGCCCGCTTGAGCGTCTCTCTCGTGACTTCGTCGGAGCCGACGTCGTGCCACCTCGACTCCTTGAAGAACCTTTTTTTAAACTTCTTGTCGAACAACTCCTCGATCCTCTCCGCGATCTTGGCACCCGCATCGTCGTACTTAATATTCTTATGGGACGCATAGTACTTGTCGGACGGTGACCTTGTGTAAGGGACACGTACCGTAGTCGACCCATCATCATTCGCGAATGGCATTCTATTGCCGGGCGTAAATCCCTCCATATAGTCCAAGTTAAGGATATAGCGCATATACCAGGCCAGCTCGATGTCGTCTTCGAGGTTCGGTCCCACGACCTTTGCTTCCGGCGGATTGCAAAAGAAGCTTGCATGAACCATAGAAATTAGATACTGGTCGAGGGTCCCCTGGATACCCTCGTGAGATGCCCTTACTGACCGGTGCGCAAAGGCGGTCAAGTTTTCGTTCCGGTAGAATCAGGGGATGGAAGCCTCGAACTTCATCCCTCATGATTGGCGTGAGTGGCGGAGGTTGCGGGCGTTGGACCTGAAGCAACAGGGCGGGCGCCAGCGCGTCATCGCTGAGGCCCTGGACGCCTCCGAGGAGACGATCAGCCGCTGGCTCGCCCGTGCCCGACACGGCGGCCGAGAGGCGCTGCGCTCGCACCCCGCGCCCGGCCATCCGTCCAAGCTCTCGGGCGTCCAGAAGCGGCTGATCCCCGAGTTCCTCTGGCATGGGCAGGAGGCCTACGGCTTCCGCGGCCAGGTCTGGACCCGTGCCCGAATCGCCCTCGTCATCGAGGAGGAGTTCGGCGTCCGCTACCACAAGGCCCACGTCGGGCGGTTGCTCAGCGAGTTGGGCTGGACGCCCCAGGTGCCGATCCGGCGAGCGATCCAGCGAGATGAGGAGGCCATCCGCCGCTGGCGGGACGAGAGCTGGCCGGCACTGCGACGGCGGGCGAGACGCGAGCGTCGAGTGCCGGTCCTCGTGGACGAGGCGGGGTTCTACCTGCTGCCGGGCCTGGTCCGGACCTACGCCCCCGAGGGGCTGACGCCGGTGCTCCGCGAGAAGGTGACGCGCGACCACCTGTCCGTCATGGGCGGGCTGACGCCCACAGGCAAGGTCTACACGCTGGTGCGGCAGGAGTCGCTGAATGGGCTGCACAGCGTCGAGTTCCTGATCCACCTGCTCCGCGTCGCGGGGGAGCGGCTGCTGGTGATCGGGGACGGCTCGCCCATCCACCGTCGTGCTGCGGTCAAGGACTTCGTGTCGGGCACGGGCGGCCGGGTCTGGCTGGAAGCGCTTCCGGGGTACGCCCCTGACCTCAACCCGTGGGACGAGGGGGGCTGGCATCACCTGAAGAACGTGGAGATGCGAAATCTCGTATGTCGAGACCTGGAGGAGTTGCACGAGCAGTTCCACCTCGCCGTCGGACGCCTACGCCAGAAGTCACATCTGGTCCGAGCCTTCTTCGCTCAGGCCGGGTTGGAGATCGGGGGAACTTGACCTTCTTTGCGCACCGTTCAGTAGGCGGGTCGGTCGGCTTGCGGGCCGGCGGCCGACGGCGGGTCGTGCCGGCCGGCAAGGGTGCTCGGACGTCGGACTGCTGGTCGGCCAGGCCGAGGACCTCCAGGGCGGGCCGCCGGCCGTGCGCGTCGGGGCGGACCTGCCCCGGCCAACGGGCCGCCAGGACGGTGTGCAGGTGGAATCCCGTCTGGCCCCGCCCGGAGTAGCCGACCGTACCCAGGCCGGGGACCGGCCGGCGGCCGGGGTAGGAGATGACGGTCGTGTCCTCGATCAGCAGGGAGGTCCCCCGCTGTCGAAGGGCCTCGGCCACGAGCCCGCGGTGCCCGGCCTGGAGGCGCTCGGGGGTGGCGTCGGCGTGGTCGAACAGGTGGTAGGCCGCCTTGATGTCGTAGCGGTCCTCGAACGGAGCCGGGATGCTGCGACCGGGCCGGTCGGCCCAGGCCCCGGCGATCCGGACGACCCTGCGGACGCGGCGGACATCGGCGAGGTCGGCCCCCGCGAAGTGGGCCGAGGCCCAACGGGTCGGCTCAGGTTCGGGGGGAATCGGCCGCTCCATCGCCGGGCCTCCTCACCAAGGGGACGAGAGCGCGGAGGAGAAGCTTCGACCATGCTACCAAGATTTGGGGAATGACAAGCCGGCACGCCTGCATCCGCAGGCGGGGCACTTCAACGCGCGTCGGCCTCCGGCGACACCGGCCCGCCGGCCCCGTCGAGGACCGCGACACGCCCCGATCCGCCCCCGCCGGCCAGCCGCCGCCTCCAGATCTCCAGCATCGCCGCCGTCACGGCCAGGATCGCCGGCCCCAGCACCATCCCCGAGATGCCGAAGGCCGCCAGCCCGCCCAGGAAGCTGATCAGCGTCGGCACGTCGTGCATCCGCAGCCGATCCCCGAGCAGCCGGGCGTAGAGCAGGTTGGTCACCAGCACCGCCGTCGCCACCCCCCAGCCGACCAGGGCCGCCGCCGCCAGCCAGCGGCCCGAGGCGGCCAGGTAGGCCGCGGCCGGGGCCCAGACGGCGACCGGCCCGACCACGGGCAGGACGCTCAGCAGGAACATGACCGTGGCCCACAGCAGCGGGGCCGGCAGGCCCAGGGCCCAGAACAGCAGGCCGCCGCTGGCGGCGATGACCAGGCCGGTGACGACCGCGGCGTAGAGGTTGGCGTGGACCGAGTCGGCGGCGCGGGTCACCAGCAGGTCGGCCTCGTCGCGTGCCAGCGGCAGCAGGCGGCGCAGGGCGTCCAGGGCCGCGGCGCGGTCGCGCAGGAGGTAGTAGAGGACGAACACCGCCACCAGGGCCTGGACGACCGCCGCGGCCGACCCGCGGGCCAGGGCGGCGGCCTCGCGGGTGGAGGAGCGGAGCCAGCGGCCGGCCTCGGCGCGGGCGGCGGCGACGAGGCGCTCGAGCCGCCCGGAGAGGCGGCCCGGGCCGGGGGCATCGGCCGCCGGCCGCGTGTCGCCGCCGGCCGGCGCGTCCAGCCGCTGGGCGAGGGCGGTCGCCTCGCGGGCGAGCCGGACGCCGATGAGCGTCCCCGGCCCCAGGACGGCGGCCACGACGGCCGCCGTGCTCAGGGCGGCGGCCAGGCCCGGGCGGTCGAGGCGTCGGGCGAGTCGGCGGTGCATCGGCCAGGCGAGGATGGCCAGGGCGACGCCCCAGGTCAGGGCCGGCACCAGCGGGGCGGCCAGCAGGGCGCAGAGGCCGAGCAGGGCGGCGGTGAGGGCGGCGAGGGCCAGCAGCCGGAGTCGCTCGCCGGTCGTGGCCACGCCGGCCGGCTCGGCCCGCCGCGATGTCGCGTCCATCGTCGTCCCTCTTGAGCCGCGCCCGCGCCGCTGCCCGCGCCGTCGGGCAGCCGGCCCGCACCATCATGCCCCCGCCCGGAGCCCCCGTCGATAGCGTCCGGGCGAGCGCCGCAGTACCATCGGCGAATCGCCGGACGGCGCCGGGGCGGCCGACGGCACCGGGGCGGTGCCGCGGCCGCCCCGGCCCGCTTGCCCGCCGGGGAGCCCCGCCCATGGCCCAGACCCTCGCCCCCCGGCCGCGGCCCGATCGACGCCCGGCCGGCCCCCTGCTCCGCTGGCTGCTGGCGGGCCACACCCGCGAGGTGGCCGGGCCGGAGGCCGGGGAGGCGACGCCCCGCCCCCACCCCTGGTGGCGCGTCATGTGCCTGACCGGCGTCGACTACTTCTCCACCCTCGGCTACCAGCCCGGCATCGCCGCCCTGGCCGCCGGCGCCCTCTCGCCCCTCGCCACCCTGATCCTGGTCCTGCTGACGCTCCTCGGCGCCCTGCCGATCTACGGCCGCGTGGCGCGCGAGAGCCCGCACGGCGAGGGCTCGATCGCCATGCTCGAGCGGCTGCTCCGCTGGTGGCAGGGCAAGCTCTTCGTCCTGGCCCTGCTGGGCTTCGTCGCCACCGACTTCATCATCACCATCACGCTGTCGGCCGCCGACGCCACCGCCCACCTCGTCGAGAACCCCTACCTCCACGACCGCCTCCACGGCCACGAGGTCGCCGTCACGCTGGCCCTGATCGCCCTGCTGGGGGCGGTCTTCCTCAAGGGCTTCTCCGAGGCCATCGGCCTGGCGGTGGCCCTGGTGGCGGCCTACCTGCTGCTCAACGCCGTCGTCATCGGCGACGGCCTGGCCCGGATCGCGGCGCGCCCCCAGGCCGTCGACGATTGGCGGGCGGCCCTGGTGACGCAGCACCACGGCAACCCGCTGATGATGCTCGGCGTCGCCCTGCTGCTGTTCCCCAAGTTGGCCCTGGGGCTGTCCGGCTTCGAGACCGGCGTGGCCGTCATGCCCCTGGTCCGCGGCGACGCCACGGACACCGAGGAGCGGCCCGAGGGGCGGGTCCGCAACACCCGCCGGCTGCTGCTGGCCGCGGCGACGATCATGAGCGTCTTCCTCCTGAGCAGCAGCCTGGTCACCACGCTGCTGATCCCGCACGCCGAGTTCGAGCCGGGGGGCCGGGCCAACGGCCGGGCGCTGGCCTACCTGGCCCACCGCGACCTGGGCGAGGCCTTCGGCACGCTCTACGACCTGGCGACGATCCTGATCCTCTGGTTCGCCGGCGCCTCGGCGATGGCCGGGCTGATCAACATCGTGCCGCGCTACCTGCCGCGCTTCGGCATGGCGCCGGAGTGGGCCCGTGCGGCGCGCCCCCTGGTGCTGATCTACACGGCGGTGGCCTTCGTCATCACGCTGATCTTCCGGGCCGACGTGGACGCCCAGGGCGGGGCGTACGCCACCGGGGTGCTGGTCCTGATGACCTCGGCGGCCGTGGCCGTGACGCTCTCGGCCTGGCGGCGGCGGGCCCGGGCCGCGGGGGCGGCGTACGCGGCCATCGCGCTGGTCTTCGCCTATACCACGGCGGCCAACGTCGTCGAGCGGCCCGACGGCGTGCGGATCGCCGCGTGCTTCATCGCCGCCATCGTGGCCGTGTCGCTGGCCTCGCGGCTGTGGCGGACGCTGGAGCTGCGGGTCGACCGGGTGGAGCTGGACGAGGCGGCCCGGAGGTACATCGAGGGGGCGGGCCACGGGGGCGAGGTGCACCTGATCGCCAACCACCCCGACGAGCGCGACTTCGCCGAGTACGAGCGGAAGGAGCGGGAGACGCGCGAGGACTTCCTGATCCCGCCCGAGCAGGCGGTGCTGTTCCTGGAGGTCTACGTCCGCGACCCGTCGGACTTCTCGGGCGTGCTGGCGGTGCGGGGCGTGGAGGTGGGGGGGCACCGGGTGCTGCGGGCCGAGGCGACGGCGATCCCCAACGCGATCGCGGCGCTGCTGCTGTACCTGCGCGACGCGACGGGGAGCCGGCCGCACGCGTACTTCAACTGGACGGAGGGCAACCCGCTGCTGTACCTGATCCGGTACGTGCTGTCGGGTCGTGGGGACATCGCGCCGGTGACGCGCGAGGTGCTGAGGCAGGCGGAGCCTGAGGCGGGCCGGCGGCCGGCGATCCATGCCGGGATCTGAGGGTCCGGCCGGCGGGCCGGGCCGCCGGCCGCCTCGCGGGAGGACGGCTCCTCATCGGTCGGGGAGTCGGCCGATCCGGCGGCGGCCAGGGGGATTCAGCCCGGCCCTCGGAGGCAGAGGGCCCAGAGTCTGCGTCCTTTGCCCCAAATGACGCAGCCGCCAACAGGACTTGGACTGCCTTCATTCGGTCGACCACACTGGCAAGCGCGGTCTCGCGGGCATCGGCGCCGACGATCGCGGCGACCCATGCGGTGGGGAGCGCGCGAGGAGTTCGAGACGTGCGGCCACGGGATCGCAGTCACTCTCCGACCGGCGTCCCATCGCCCCTGCCGGCCGGCCCTAGAGGCCCAAGGACTTGATCCGGGACGCGAGGGTGGTCGGCCTGATCCCGAGCAGCTCGGCCGCCCCCCCGGGGCCCGACACCTTGCCCGCCGCCCGCCGCAGCGCCGCGCGGATGTTGTCCGCCTCCAGCCGGCGTACCTCGGCGTCGGTCAGCACCCGGTCGTCGTGGTCCCGGGGGGGCGCCGGCCGGGGCTGGGGCGATGCCGCTGAGGGATCGGCGGGCAGCTCGATCACCAGGCGGCCCCCCTCGGCGAGGATGACGGCCCGTTCGATGACGTGCTGCAACTCCCGGACGTTCCCGGGCCATCGGTACCGCTGGAGCCGCTGGGCGTCCGCCAGCGTTAGCCGCGGCTTCGGCCTGCCGAGCTTGCGGGCGGCCAGCGCGAGGAAGTGCTCGGCCAGCACCGGGATGTCCTCCACGCGGCGCCGCAGCGGCGGCAGCTCGATCGGGAAGACGCTTAGCCGGAAGTACAGGTCCTGGCGGAACCGCCCGGCCTCGGCCTCCGCCCGCAGGTCGCGGTTGGTCGCGGCGATCAGCCGCACGTCGACCTGCCGGGTCCGCTCCTCGCCGACGCGCTCCAGCTCCCCCTCCTGGAGCACCCGCAGCAGCTTGGCCTGCAGCTCCGGGGGGATCTCGCCCACCTCGTCGAGGAACAACGTCCCGCCGTCGGCCAGCTCGAACCGCCCGGCCCGGTCGCGCAGCGCCCCCGTGAACGCCCCGCGGGCGTGGCCGAAGAACTCGCTCTCGTACAGCTCGCGGGGCACCGCCGCGCAGTTGACTTTGATCAGCGGCCGTGCCGATCGGTCGCTCCGTCGGTGGACCTCGCGGGCGACCAGCTCCTTGCCCCTGCCGCTCTCGACGAGGATGAGCACGGCTGCATCGGTCGGCGCCACCAGGTCGATCTGCCGGGCGAGGGCCTCCAGGGCCGGGCCGCGGCCGATCAGCTCGCCGAAGGCGCCGGCCCGCGTGACCTCCTCGCGCAGGTACTCGTTCTCCTGCTCCAGCCGCCGCGACAGCTCCGCGATCCGCTCGAAGGCCCGCGCGGTGGCGATGGCGGCGGCGGCGGCGTCGGCGATGGCCCGCAACCAGTCCATGCAGTCCGGCCCGACCGCCCCGCGGGCGAAGACGCTGAGCACCCCCAGCACCTCGCCGCGATGGACCAGCGGCTGGCCCCGAACCCGGCCACGCCCTCGGCCCGCATCCAGGCCGGGTCGGCGGCCCAGTCGGGCGGGTCGGGCAGCAGGTCGAGCGCCTCGATCGGCTCGCCCGTGGCCGCGATCCGCCCGATCTTCCGCACCCCCAGCGGGAAGCGGCGGAAGGCGCCGTCCAGCCGGTCCCACTCCACCTCCGGGTCGACGGCCGACCGGCCGGCGCTGGCGACCAGGTGCAGGCACGCCGAGCGGTTTGCGGCACTCGTCCGGCAGCACGCAGCCGCCGCAGTCCTCGGAGCGCCGGATCAGCCAGACCCGGGCTAGGGCGACGCGCGGGGACTCGGCCAGCCGGTCGACGACCAGGCGGAGCAAGTCCGGCAGGGCGTGCTCGCGCGCCATCTCCAGGAGGAGCCGTCTGGGATCGGCGAAGAGCGGCGTGGTGGATTCCAAGGTCATCACTCGCTTCACGATATTTCGGGACCTGCTTACGAAGAATCGTTATTCGACGAGATTCCGCAAGTCCCCTGGAAGACAGTATATTCTCGCAAGCCTTTGCAAATCAATGACTTGCAGAATCCAAAACCGGATGGCATGGGGCGTGAATTGACTCCTTCGCAACCCGCATCGGAATCGGCGATGGGGAATCGAACGCTGACTAAAGGAAGCATCGATCGTGGCACGTCTCACTCAGATTTCACCCGAGTCTGCGTCCGGCCGGGCCCGGGAACTGCTCGACGCGGTCAAGCACAAGTTCGGCCTCGTCCCGAACATGACCCGGGCGATGGCCAACTCCCCGGCCGCCCTGGACGGCTACCTGCAGCCCAGCGGGGCCCTGGGCAAGGGGGCCCTGCCGGCCAGGGTCCGCGAGCAGATCGCCCTGGTGGTCGCCCAGCCCTACGGGTGCGACTACTGCCTGGCGGCGCATTCGGCCGTCGGCCGGATGGTTGGCCTGACCGCCGAGGAGGTCCGCGACGCCCGGCTCGGCACGGCCGTGGACCGGAAGGCGGACACGTTGGTCCGGTTCGCCCGCCGGGTATTGGAGGTCCGCGGGCGGGTGACCGACGCCGATCTGGCTGCCGTCTGGGCGGCGGGATGGGACGACGGGACGATCACCGAGGTGGTCGCGAACGTCGCGCTGCATGTGTTCACCGACTACTTCAACATCGCCGCCGGCACCGACCTCGACTTCCCCGCCGTTGCCCCGCTGCACGCCGAGCCGGCGGTCGCCTGACCCCAATCCGTCCCCCGACGCCGGTGACCTGGTGACCCGCGGGCCGTTGCCTGCGAGGACGGGGGAGGACCGCGCACGATCCAGAGGAAGCCGCCCGCCCCACGACGCTTACCTCGGAGGGCCTGACCATGACGACTTTCCCGAGTGGCGTGGCCTTCACCCCGGCGGTTAAGTCGGTGCAGACGCGTAAGGGCTCGCGGCGGGGCTACGCCCGGATGGAGCATGGAGACGGGAGGGAGACCACCATCACCCCCAAGCTGGCCGGGTATGTCGCCGGCCTGGACATATTCTACCTGGCGACCGCCACGGCCGACGGCCAGCCCTACGTCCAGCACCGCGGCGGTCCGCCCGGATTCCTGAAGGTGCTCGACGAGCACACCCTGGCGTTCGCCGACTTCGGCGGGAATCGGCAGTACCTCACGGTCGGGAACCTGTCGGAGAACCCGAAGGCCTTCCTGTTTCTGATGGACTACGCGAACCGCCGGCGCGTGAAGGTATGGGGTACCGCCCGGGTGGTCGAGGACGACCCGGGGTTGCTCGCTCGACTGGCCGACCCGGCCTACCCGGGCAAGGTGGAGCGGGCCATCGTCTTCACCGTCGCCGCGTGGGACGTGAACTGCCCGCAGCACATTCAGCGGCGGTTCAGCGAGCGGCAGATCGCCCCGGTGGTCGAGAAGCTTCAATCCCGGATCACCGAGCTGGAGGCCGAGGTCGAGCGATTGAAAGCAAAACCCCAGCCCAACGCTCACCCAACCCAAAGTGAGGAGCCGAGCCATGGACATCACGAGGAGCGACACCGCCCTGGTCGTCATCGACCCGCAGAACGACGTGCTGAGCGAGACCGGCGTCTCCTGGCCGCTGGTCGGCGACAGCGTCCGCGAGAACCACACCATCGAGAACCTCGACCGGCTGTTCCGGGCCGCCAAGCGGCACGGTTACGGGGTGTTCGTCTCCCCGCACTACCTCTACCCGCACGACCAGGGGTGGCGGTTCCGCGGACCGGTCGAACAGATGATGCTGGATAGCAAGGAATTCTTCCGCCCCGACCAGCTCAGCCCTGCCGAGGCCGGAGCCGATTGGCTCACCCGCTTCCGGCCGTTCATCGAGGACGGCCAGACGGTCGTGGCCGGCCCGCACAAGGCATGGGGTCCGCAGACCAACGACCTCGTGTTCCAGCTCCGCAAGCGGAAGGTCGCCAAGGTCGTGCTGGCTGGGATGCTGGCCAACCTGTGCGTCGAGAGCCACCTGCGGGAGCTGATCGAGCAGGGGTTCGAGGTGGCCGTGGTGAAGGACGCCACCGCCGCCCCCCGGCACCCAACGCTTGGGGACGGCTACCAGGCCGCACTCATCAACTACGGGTTCATCGCCGGCGCCGTCCTCACCACGGACGAGGCGGTGGCCGCCATGCAGTAACCGGACCTTGAAGTCGCAGGAATCCCGGGGCCGATACCCCGCAACCCCGAACCGGAAGATTGATCATGTCCGCCACACTCATCCCCGGGCTGCTCGCCGTCCTCGACCGCCTGGCCGGCGGCGTCCACGCCGGGTTCCGCCCGGCTCACGCCAGGGGCACCATGTACGCCGGGACCTTCTCCCCCGCCCCCGGCGTCGCGGACCTGACCGGGCGCCCAATGCGCTCCGGCCGGCCATCCCGGTCACCGTCCGGTTTTCGTTGAGCGCCCTGGTCCCGACCGCGGCCGACAACGACCCGAAGGCGTCCAGCCCGCAGGGGATGGCAGTCCGGTTTCATCTGGGCGAGCACGTCCATACGGACATCGTCGCCCACTCCCACAACGGGTTCGCCGTCCGGACCGGGGAAGAGTTCCTGGAGTCCCTCGCGGCCGTCGCCGACAGCGGGCCGGGCGGCCCGAATCCGCCGCCGCTCGCCGCGTTTCCTTAGCCTGAGGGCTTCTCTGGACACTCTCATGGGCCATAATGGCCCTGGAAGGAGTGCCCGAGATGACCAAGAAGAGCACCAAGACCGACTCCCAGGATCGTGGCCGGTTCTCCGCCAGGCGGAAGACCGAGTCCGTCCTCCGGCTGCTCCGGGGCGAGGACCTCGACTCCCTCTCCCGGGAGCTGGGCGTCACCGCCGCCACGCTCTCCTCCTGGCGGGAGGGCTTCCTCGACGGCGGCACGGCGGCCCTGAAGAGCCGACCGACCGACGACCGGGACGAGGTGATCGCCCGCCTCCAGGCGAAGGTCGGCCAGCTCACCATGGACAATGAGCTGCTGGGGCAGAAGTGCCAGCACCTGGAGAGCGGCCGCCCTTTTGTCGCGAGGAGGCGGAGCAGTTAGCCCGCTCCGCCTCCCCCGGCACCGGCAAGCGATACGGCATGCAGCGGGTCTGCCGCATCTTCGGGATCGCCCGCTCGACCGCCTACTACCTCAAGGCCCGGGAGGCCGTGCCGCCGGAGCAACGGCCGGTGCCGCACAAGCGGGGGCCGGTCGGGGCCGGCACCGGCGAGGAGCTGGTCGGCCACATCCGTCGGGTCCTGGCCGAGTCGCCGTTCACCGGCGAGGGCTACCGCAAGGTCTGGGCCCGCCTGCGGCATCAGGGCATCCGCACGGCCTCCGAGCGAGTGCGGAGGCTGATGCGGGAGCACCGCCTCCAGGCCCCCCGCCGGGGCGGCCACCCGCACGGGCCGAAGGCCCACGACGGCACCATCACGACCGAGGAGCCGGACTCGATGTGGGGCACGGACATGACCACGACGGTCACCACCGGCGAGGGCCTGGTCCACGTCTTCGTGGCCGTCGACCACTGCACCTGCGAGTGCGTCGGCCTCCACGTGGCCGAGCGAGGCGAGCGTTTCGAGGCGCTGGAGCCGCTGCGCCAGGGGGTGCGGGAGCACTTCGGCGGCTTCGACCGGGGCATCGCCCGTGGCCTGGCGATCCGCCACGACCACGGCAGCGCCTACATGAGCGACGACTTCCAGCGGGAGCTGACCTTCCTCGGCATGGCCAGCTCGCCGAGCTTCGTGCGGGAACCGGAGGGCAACGGCTGCGCCGAGCGATTCGTCCGCACGCTGAAGGAGCAGTTGCTCCGGGTGAGGTCGTTCGCCACGGTGGTGGAGTTGGCCGAGGCGTTGGGTGAGTTCAAGAGGACGTACAACGAGCGGTGGGTGATCCGCCGCCATGGTCACCGGACACCGAGCCAGGTGCGGCGGGACCTCGTCGGTGGCGTCCAGGCGGCGGCGTGACTACGATCAAGTCCCCATCCAGAGAACCTCAAGGCCATACACGTTCCTCGAGACCCACCCGGCGGCGAAGGCGTTCGTCGAGGCTCCGAAGCCGATCCCGGCGAGCTACGCCCGGCAGGCGTACTTCGCCGTCACGGCCTTCAAGTTCACCGGCGCCGCCGGGGTCAGCCGGTTCGGCCGGTTCCGCCTGCTGCCGGGAGCGGGGACGGAGTTCCTGACCCCCGAGCAGGCGGCCGGGAAGACGGCCGACTTCCTGGCGGCCGAGATGTCGGAGCGGTTGTCGAAGGGGCCGGTCCGGTTCCGGGTCGTCGTCCAGCTAGCCGGGCCGGGCGACGTGGTGGACGACGCGACGGCCGTGTGGCCGGAAACCCGCGAGCTGGCCGAGTTCGGGGCCCTCGCCTTCACAGAACGGATCGACGAGCTCGCCCCGGAGAACCGGAAGATCATCTTCGACCCGGTCCCGCGAGTGGACGGCATCGATCCGGCCGGCGACCCGCTGACCGAGGTCCGATCCGAGATCTACCTGCTCAGCGGCCGACGCCGGCGGGCGGCGGCGCGGTAGCCATCCGCCACACCCGGTCCGCGCTCGCCCGGTTGTGACGAGCCCCCGTGGGCCGGGCGGCGACCTGACCGACGCACGCCCCGGCGATAATCTTCACTTTTCGACCCTGAACCGTCCTCATTCCGGGCTGCCTGGGTCCGAATCGCGATGCCGAAAGCCAGGCCTAACTGAATCGAGGGAGGATCCAGTGATCTGGCTCGTGTTCTGGTCCTTCATGATCGCCCTCACGCCGGTGGCCCTAGGACCGGCGTGGAAGCTGAACTCCGCGATCGGGCGCCGGATCGGTCTCATATTCTCGCGGGTCTTCGAGGGGTCCGGAGCGATGGAGGTCTCTACATCCACTGAGCTTCGATCCATCCTCGTGTGCCATCCCGATGGCTGGCAGAACTCCGTGCCCGAGTACCGGGCGGTACTCGGCACTAACCCTTCGCGTGCCGTCGGTGGCCGCATCGCCAACGACAACCGGGATGCCCTCCCGGAGGACTTTGCGGCGGAACTCACCCATGAGTCTACCGGGTGTGGCCGCTACTTGATGTTACCCTTCTGGCTCGCCGACCCGGATCTCGACCGTGGCTTCGGGACCGGAGAACATGGGCATCGGCATGGAATGACCTGAAATGAATAGAAAAGGACCGCAGATGGACGCACCGACGATCGTCGTGAAGCCGGGCGATGGCCGTTCGGTCTGGCTCGGCGGCATGGGAGTGGTCTTCAAGCTCTCCAGGGCAGACACCGGAGGGGCCTTCGCAGTCGTGGAGCACCCGATCGAGCCGGGGCGGCTCGTGCTGCCCCACGTGCACACCCATGAGGACGAGTATTCCTACGTCCTGGAGGGGACGATCGGCGCGCGGGTCGGCGACCGCGAATTCGTCGCGGGGCCGGGCAGCTACCTGATCAAGCCCCGCGGGCTAATGCACACGTTCTGGAACGCCGGCCCCGGCCCGGCGCGGCTGCTGGAGGCGATCGCCCCGGCGGGCTTCGAGGCGTACTTCGCCGAGCTCGCCGAGGCCGGCGACCCGGGCCGGCGGCAGGAGCTGTCGGCGAAGTACGGCGTGACCTACTCATCGGAGTGGGTCGCCGAGCTGATATCCCGATACCACCTGAAGTTGCTCGGTCACTGACCCCTGATCCCGCTTCGGAGTCGCATCATGGCTGAGATCATCGCGGGGATCCGGGTCCCCGACAGCACGTTGGCCCGCGAGGCGACCGGCCTGCTCCGGGAGCACGGCGGCCCCTTGCTCCTCGCCCACTCCCTGAGGGTCTACCTGTTCGGGGCGATCCAGGGCCGACACCGGGGCTGGGCGATCGATCACGAGCTGTTCTACGTCGGGGCCGTGTTCCACGACCTGGGCCTGACCGCGAGGTACCGCAGCCCGGACCACCGGTTCGAGGTCGACGGCGCCAACGCGGCCCGCGACTTCCTGCGGGCCAACGGCATCGACGACGAGTCGGCCGGGGTGGTGTGGGACGCCATCGCGCTGCACACGACGCCGGAGATCCCCTGGCACAAGCGCCCGGAGATCGCGCTCATGAACGGCGGGACCGCGGCGGACGTCATCGGCCGCGGGCTCGACGAGATCCCGGTCGCCGACCGCGAGGCAATCCTCGCCGCGTACCCGCGCGTCGACTTCGCGTGCGGGATCGTCCGCGCGTTCGTGGACGGCCTCGCGGACAGGCCCGCGACCGCGTTCGGGACGTTCAACGCCGACCTGCTGGAGCGTGGGCTGCCCGGCTACCGCCGGACGAACTTCTGCGACCTGATCGACGCCAACCCGCTGGGAGGTTGACCGCCGCCGGTCGGCCGGACCACGCCGTCCGGCGCCGCCGAGCCTCGCCCATGCATCTTCATCGAAGCCGCCCAGGGTCACTGAGACGGAGGCCGCTCATGTCCGAGATCATCGCCGGCATTCGGGTCCCCGACAGCAAGATGGCCCGCGAGGCGACCGGCCTGCTCCGGGAGCACGGCACGCCCTTGCTGTACGCCCACTCGCTCAGGGTCTTCCTCTTCGGGTCGCTCCGCGGCCGTCACCGAGGGCTGCCGGTCGATCACGAGCTGTTCTACGTCGGGGCCGTGTTCCACGACCTGGGCCTGACCGCGAGGTACCGCAGCCCGGACCACCGGTTCGAGGTCGACGGCGCCAACGCGGCCCGCGACTTCCTGCGGGCCAACGGCATCGACGACGAGTCGGCCGGGGTGGTGTGGGACGCCATCGCGCTGCACACGACGCCGGAGATCCCCTGGCACAAGCGCCCGGAGATCGCACTGGTCACCGGCGGCGTCGAGGCCGACGTCCTCGGCGACGGCCTCGACGAGATCGCCGCGGAGGACCGGGCGAGCGTCCTCGCCGCGTACCCGCGGGTCGACTTCAAGGCGGGGATCGTCCGGGCGTTCGCCGACGGCTTCGGTTACCGGCCGGAGACGGCGTTCGGGACGATGAATACGGACATCCTGGAGCGGACGCAGCCCGGCTATCGCCGACCGAACTTCTGCGACCTGATCGCGGCCAACCCATTGGGGGGTTGATGGCCCAGGCCCTCCATCACCCCGACCGTCGCGTATCCCCGGACCTCGCGGCCGTTCGCAGTCTCGGCCTGGCGGGGAGGTGGGATGTTCCCCCGATTTCGCCCATTCGGATGGGGGCCTTGACGACTTCCAGGCCCATCAACGCGGCCGAGCGGCCCGGAAAGGAGTTGTCGTGAGAGCGATCCGGTTACACGCCCGCGGTGGCCCGGAACAGCTGGTGTATGAGGAGGCACCGCTCCCCGCCCCGGCGGCGGGCGAGGCGCTGCTCCGCGTGCACGCCGCCGGCATCACGCCGACGGAACTCACCTGGTCGGAGACCTACCAGGCACCCGACGGGCACGAGCGTCTCCCCACGATCCCGGGCCACGACGTCTCCGGCGTCGTGGAGGCGCTCGGCCCCGGCGTCTCGGAGGTCGCCCCCGACGACGCCGTGTATGGCCTGGTCGCATTCCCGCGGGATGGGAGCGCCGCGGAGTACGTCGCCGTGCGGGCCGCGGACCTGGCCCCCAGGCCGCGGTCGCTCGACCACGTCCACGCCGCCGCGGTCCCCCTCTCGGCGCTCACCGCCTGGCAGGCGCTCTTCATCCACGCCGGCCTCGAGGCCGGGCAGCGGATCCTGATCCACGGCGCGGCAGGGGGCGTCGGCGCGTTCGCCGCCCAGCTCGCCCGCTGGCGGGGGGCCCGCGTCGACGCGACGGCCTCGGCACGCCACCACGAGTTCCTGCGCGAGCTGGGGGTCGAGACGGTGATCGACTACCGGACGACCCGGTTCGAGGAGGTGATCCGCGACGTGGACGTCGTGCTGGATACCATCGGCGGGGACACGATGGAGCGATCCTGGCGCGTCCTCCGGCGGGGCGGGACGCTCGTCTCCGTCGCGGCCCCACCCCCTCCCGAGCCGGCCCGGGACGCCGGGGCCCGCGGCATCTTCTTCATCGTGGAGCCGAGCCGGGCCCAGCTCGTCGAGATCGCGCGGCTGATAGACGCCGGCCAGATCCGTCCGGTGCTGGACGCGGTGCTGCCGCTGTCCCGGGCGCGTGAGGCGTTCGAGCGGGGGCTGGCCGGGCACGTCCGGGGGAAGATCGTCCTCCGCGTCGACGACCCCGGGTCGTTATCCTGAGGGATGCGGCCCTGCGTTCAATCTCCTTAACAAACCTGCTTATTCCACCCTCGTGGGAGTCAGCCATGAATCGAACATTCCTCGCATTGGCGGCCATCTGCACCATCGGGTTCGGCGGGATGGCGCTGGCCCGGCACGATGAGAAGGGCGGGGCCGAGGTGACCCGCCTCTCCCGGCGGGACATCGTCGAGACGCTGGACGGGAAGGACGCCACGGCGACGGTGGAGGAGGTGGTGATCGAACCCGGCCGACGGGTCGCCCCGCACCGCCATGCCGGGCCGGTGTTCGGGTACGTCCTGGAGGGCGAGTACGAGCACGCCCTTGACGACGAGCCCGTCACGACGTACAGGGCCGGGGACACGTTCTACGAGCCGTCCGGCTGCGTCCACCGGGAGACGCGGAACCCGAACGCGAGGCAGAGGACACGCCTCCTCGCCGTGATCCTGCACCCCCGCGACGCCGAGGAGATCACGCGCGCCGCCGAACTCCCTGGTCGGTGAGATCCGCATCCTGGGGTCCACGCCCGCGGGCGTCACAGGCGAGGTCCGAGCGGTCCGTGCAGCGGGGCGACTTGCCGCCGGAAACGGAGTGCGCGACACTGACCCGGTCCATCGCCATGGCCCTGAACGGCCTGGGGCCCAGGCCTCGAGCGGGGCGGCCGAGGAGTTGCGGAAGGTGGCTGCCATGGCGATGCGGGCCGGGCCGAAGTGACCCTTCGCGGCCATCTGCGTGATCGATCGTCCGGAGGTCATCGATGCCCCCTGGAAATGTGGATGATGGCCGTGCCGGGGCCGGGGGCACGACCGCCGAGCACCGCCGGCTGACCGACGGCGCCGCCCGCCGCGCCGACTGGAAGCACTGGGGGCCCTACGTCGCCGAGCGGGCCTGGGGCACCGTCTGCGAGGACTATTCCCCCTCCGGCGACGCCTGGGCCTCCTTCCCGCACGACCACGCCCGCAGCCGTGCCTATCGCTGGAACGAGGACGGCCTGGCCGGTTTCTTCAACCGCTTCCAGAACCTCTGCCTGATGACCCGGCCGGGCGTCGAGGGGCGCCTGCTGCTGGCGGCCGCGGACCGGGTGAAGCTGGAGCGGGTCCTGCCCCGGATGCTCGACCCGGGGCAATTCCTCTCGGACTTCGGCCTGCGGTCGATGTCGCGGGGCCTGGCGGCCGAGCCGTACGAGTGCCACGGCCGGGTGGTGGGCTACGAGCCGGCGGGGTCGACGACGCCGATTTACGGCGGCAACTCGAACAGGCGGGGCCCGGTCTGGTTCCCGCTCAACTTCCTGATGATCGAGGCGCTGCGCGAGTACCACCGCTACTTCGGGGATTCATTGCGGGCCGAGCTGCCCCGGGGATCGGCCCGGCCGGCGAGCCTGGGAGCGGTCGCCGACGAGCTGTCGGGGCGCCTCGTCCGGCTCTTCCTCCGGGACGAGGGGCGGGGCGGCCACCGCCCCGTCTTCGGGGACGTGGACCCGTTCCGGGCCGACCCGGCCTGGAGTGACCTCGTCCCCTTCCATGAATACTTCCACGGCGAGCACGGGGCTGGACTTGGGGCCAGCCATCAGACCGGCTGGACGGCCCTGGTCACCGAACTGTTCGGGCGGCCCGGAGGCCATTCGCCCTCCGGGCCACGGGACCGTGCCCCGTCCTGAGCCTTGTCACGGCCGACGTGACGTCCGGGCTGGAAGGCGGGGCGAGGACATCGACTCCGCCATGCCGTGGCCGGGCCTTCTGCTGCGTCGCGGCGCAGGCGGCCGAATTCGAAGGGGGCGACAGATTCCGAACGGACTCCGATGCCGGGGGTGCCTGTTCGGCCGAGGGCCTTGCCCTGATAAGCTTGCGTTGAGTCGGGCAAGAGCCGTAAGCTGGCCAGCGTTCGACCCAATGCCGTTCGGTCCCCGCGGCAGGAGGGAGCGGTGGCAGCATGACGGACCGGGAGGACGAGCGGCCCTGTGGGCCCGCGACCGCCGGGTCGACCCGTCGCGGCGTGGGCCCGGGTGAGGCGCAGGACGCCCCCGCGGCCACCTCGGCCGAGGATCGGGGCGGCTCGGTTCGGATGGCCGCGCCGGGCGGCGGCCCCTCCGCCGTCACATCACCTCCGCCGACCCGGTCGGGACGGCCGGCGCATCCCTGGCGGAGGCGGCTCGTGCTGGCCGCGGCCGTGGTCGGCCTGGCCGTCGGCGGGTACGTCTTCCTGCTCCCGCGGGTGGAGACGATGCTCAACACCGTCTCCACCGACGACGCCTACGTCAACGGCCACGTGACCCTGGTCGCCCCCCGGGTCGCCGGCCAGGTGGCCGAGGTCCTGGTGGATGACAACTACCGCGTGCGGGCGGGGGACGTGCTGGTCCGGCTCGACCGGGAGCCGTACCAGGTCCAGCTCGACATCAAGGCGGCCGCCGTGGCCGCGGCCGAGGCGGACCTCGCGGCGGCCCGGGCGGAGGTTCGCAGCCTGGTGGCCCAGGCCCGGGCCAATCGATTCCAGCTCCAGCACGCCATCGAGGACGTGAACGCCCGGGTCGCCGACCTGCGGGCGAATGTGGCGTCCCTGGAGAGCCGGACCGCGACCCTTGAGCTGGCGCGGCACAACCTCGAGCGGGGCGAGGAACTCGCCCGGACCGGGGGCATCAGCAAGGAGGAGCTCGACCGGCGTCGGCAGGAGGTCCGGGTGGATGAGGCGGCGGTCAATCAGGCCCTCCAGGCGGTCTACGCCTGCCGCGTCGGCCTGGGGTTGCCGGAGGAGCCGCCCGAGGGCCACGACCTGGCCGAGGTGCCGGCCGACCTCGGTCAGCAGTTCTCCGCGGTCCGCCAGGGCCTGGGGCAGTTGCTCCAGAGCGCGGCCCAGTTCGGCTACGCCCCCACGTCGTGGGACGTCACGCCGGACCAGGCCATCGCGGAGTTCTACAAGCAGGACCCCGGCGGCGACCTCGACAAGATCCTCGCACGGCTGATCCCCGACGCGCCCCCCATCAAGCAGGCCGAGGCCCGGCTCCTCCGGGCCCGCCGCGAGCTGGCCCAGGCCGAGCTGGACCTCCGCTACTGCGACGTCGTCAGCGAGATCGACGGCCTTGTCACCCGACGCAACGTCAACCCGGGCAACAACGTCCAGGCCGGGCAGGGCCTCATGGCGGTGCGATCCCTCACCGAGATCTGGGTCGACGCCAACTTCAAGGAGACGCAGCTGGCCGACCTGCGCATCGGCCAGCGGGTGCGCTGCGAGGTGGACATGTACGGCAAGCGTCGGGAGTTCGAGGGCCGCATCACCGGCTTCACCATGGGGACCGGCCAGTCCCTGGCCCTGCTGCCGCCGCAGAACGCCACGGGCAACTTCGTGAAGATCGTCCAGCGGCTGCCGGTGCGGATCGAGCTGACGGGCTACGACCCCGCCGAGGCCCCCCTGTTCGTCGGCCTGTCGGTCGTCCCCTACGTGTACTACAAGGAGCCGCCCACGGGGCCCCACGCCGGGGAGTTCCTGCAGCCGCCCCACGCGCTGCCGCAGGCCCCCACCGCCCCCGTAGTCGCGGGGCCCTCGCAATCGGTCGCCCCCCCGCCAGGAGGCGTCGGCCCCCCCTGAAGGCCGGGCCGGGGTCGCCCCCGGCCCCCTCGGTTGCCCGCCCGCCTGCCGGAGGCGCCCCCGCATGAGCCGCGTGGACCTCGCCCCGACCGGGGCCCGCCGCCCGGCGATCAACCCCTGGGTCGTGGCCGCCGCCGTGGTCATCCCCACGTTCATGGAGGTGCTGGACACCACGATCGCCAACGTCGCGCTGCGGTACATCGCCGGCGGCCTGTCGGCCTCGGAGGTCGACAGCGAGTGGGTCCTGACCAGCTACCTGGCCGCCAACGCCACCATCCTGCCGATCTCAGGCTGGCTGGCGGCCCGACTCGGGCGGCGCAACTACTTCCTGCTGTCGATCGCCGTCTTCACCCTCGCCTCCGGGCTGTGCGGCCTGGCCACCAGCCTCGAGCAGATCATCCTCTTCCGCGTGCTCCAGGGCCTGGCCGGCGGCGGGCTGCAGCCCTCCAGCCAGGGGATCCTGCTCGACGCCTTCACGGCCGAGAAGCAGGGCGCCGCCCAGACGATATTCGGCGTCGCGGCCCTGCTGGCGCCGGTCCTCGGCCCGACGCTGGGCGGCTACCTGACCGTCAACTACAACTGGCGCTGGATCTTCTACATCAACCTGCCGGTGGGCGTCCTGGCCCTGGTGTTCTGCTCGCTCGTGGTCGACGACCCGGACTACCTGAAGGAGGGGCGCGCCGAGTTGAGGAGGCGGCCGGTCCCCTTCGACGCCATCGGCCTGGGGCTCCTGGTCCTGATCATGTCCTGCTGGGAGATCCTGCTCAGCAAGGGGCAGCAGTGGGACTGGTACAACGACCCGTTCGGGCGGGTGCAGACGCTGTTCATCCTCTTCGTGCTGGGCCTGGGCGGCCTGATCGCCCGGGAGCTGCGGATCGCCAACCCGGTGGTCGACTTCCGGCCGCTCGCCGAGCGCAACTTCGCGGCCTGCTGCCTCATCGTCTTCTGCGCCTACGGCGTGCTCTACGGCGCCAGCACGACGCTGCCGGCCCTGCTCCAGGGCCTCTTCGGCTACGACGCCTTCGTCTCCGGCCTGGTGATGTCGCCGTCGGGGATCTTCTCCATCCTGACGATGCTGGTCGTCGGCGTCCTGCTACGCCGGGGCACCGACGCGCGCCGGCTGATCGCGGCCGGCCTCCTCGTCATGGCGGCCGCGAACTACTGGATGGCGCGGATGAACCTCGAGATCAGCCCTCCGCAAGTGATCTGGCCCCGGGTGCTGCTGATCTGCGGCCTGTCGATGGTCTTCGCCCCGCTCAACGTGGCCGCCTTCAAGTACACGCCGACGCATCTCCGCGGCGCCGCGGTCGGCCTCCTGGCCCTGCTCCGCAACGAGGGGGGCAGCGTCGGCACGTCGATGGCCCAGACCCTCGTGACGCGGCGCGAGCAGCTCCACACGGCGCGGGTGGGCGAGTTCCTCGACCCCCTCAACCCGTACGTGCACGCCTACGCCGAGGAGGGCCGGGCGTTCTTCCTCCGGCAGACCGGCGACCCGGCGGCGGCGGCGGAGATGACCTGGGAGACGCTGGCGAACCTCCGCGCGCAGCAGGCGGCGTCGCTCGCCTACTTCGACGTCTTCTGGCTGTTCGCCGTCTTGGCCGTGGGGCTGGTCGCCTTGGTCCCGCTCATGAAGCGCTCGGTGGTCGAGGCGGGAGAGCACATCGGGGCGGAGTAAACCAGGAGGATGGGAGCCCCCCCGATGCAGTACGATGCACGCCCAGCGAGCCTTGTCCGGCGCCCCCGGTGCTGTCGGCCTCGAGGCGCAGGCCGAGCCGGGCATCGAGTCGACGGCAACTTCGCCGGGTTTTCGTCAGGGAGGCGTGGAGACCGTCCGATATTCCCAACCGTGCAGATCGTGCTCGATCTGCCAGGCGTGCCAACTTCGGCGGCGGGTGGGTTCGTACGACGGGGCCTGAGCCATGGATCGGCGCCGTTTCCGCCCCGCGAGGACCCTCCCAGGTCTCCGCCTTTGCTTGGGGCGCCGGGCCACCCTGGCATGCCTGCTGATCGCCGCCTTGCTCCCCTGCGGGTGCGTCACCGACGGCCTCCGCCAGTACGTCCGAAACGGCTTCAAGGTCGGGCCCAATTACCACCGGCCGCCGGTGCCCGTGGCCCCGACCTGGATCCAGGCGGACGACCCCCGCGTCCGCGGCCCGATGCCGCGCGACGGCGACTGGTGGCGCGCCTTCCAGGACCCCACGCTCGACGTCCTGGTCGCCCGGGCGTATCGCCAGAACCCGGACCTCCGCTCCGTCGGGACCCGGGTCCTCCAGGCGCGGGCGCAGCAGGCCATCGCCGTGGGCAACGTCCTCCCCCAGAGCCAGCGATTGCTGGGGCTGTACTCCAACGGCGAGGCGGGCGGGAACCCGACGCACATCGATATCACGGCCTTCAACCTCAGCTGGGAGCTCGACTTCTGGGGCCGATGTCGCCGGCAGGTGGAGTCGGCCAACGCCCGGCTCGATGCCTCGGTCGAGGACTACGACGCCGCCCTGGTGACCCTGCTGGCCGACGTGGCGACGAACTACGTGCAGTACCGGGTGGCCCAGCAGCGGATCGCGATCGCGCGCGACAACCTCCGGCTGCAGGAGGGGCTGGTGGCCGTCGCCGAGCGGCAGGTGCAGGTCGGCACAGCGACGGCCCTGGACGTGGCGCAACTCCGGACGCTCATGGAGCAGACCCGCTCCACGATCCCGGCCCTGGAGATCGCGCGGGGGCAGGCCAACGATCAGCTCTCCATCCTCCTCGGCGAGCCGCCCCGCGACCTGGAGCCGGGCCTCGGGCCGGCCCCGGGAGGCCTGCCGATGCCGACGATCCCGGCCGCCGTGGCCGCGGGCATCCCGGCCGACCTGGTGCGCCGCCGCCCCGACGTCCGCGGCGCCGAGCGCCGGGTGGCGGCCCAGAGCGCCCAGATCGGCGTGGCCGTGGCCGGGCTGTTCCCCAGCATCTCCATCGGCACGGCGCTCGGCCATTCCGACGTCAAACTGGGCCCGTTGGCGGGATCCGGCGGCGGCCTGGCGCTGGTCATCCCCCAGTTCTCGTGGGACGTCCTGAACTACGGCCGCCTCGCGAACAACGTCCACCTCCAGGATGCCCGGACCCAGGAGCTGGTCGCGACCTATCAGGGCAGGGTCCTGACGGCGGCCCGGGAGGTCCAGACGGCGCTGCGCGGCTTCCTCCGGTCGCAGGAGCAGGCCGACGCGCTGGCGCGCAGCGCGGCCGCGGCCGCATCGGCCACGGCGATCGAGGGGCGCAACTTCAGCGAGATCGAGGCCGACGTCAACCGCCTGTTCACCCTGGCGAACGCGCGCCTGCAGGCGCAGGACCAGCTCGCCGTCGCCCGGGGCAACATCGCGCTGAACCTGATCGGCGTCTATCGCGCCCTGGGAGGGGGCTGGGATCTCCGCCTCCGGGACGATCGCCACTACGAGGGGCCGATCGCGAGCCACTCGGACCCCTTGACCCTGGGCGAGGCGCCCCCCGTCACCGCCCCTCCCGACGTACGTGGGGAAGAGCCGGCCGCCGCTGACCCCAGCGGCTTGCCGGAGGCGCTGCCGATGCGTGCCCCCGACCCGGCGGCCGTCCCCGACGCAATGGACCAAGGAGCCGGAGGATGATGACGACCGAAGTGGACGGGGATGCACGCAGCACGCGGCGGAGGCGACTGGGCTGGGCGCTGCTGCTCGTGCTGGGGTCGTGCGGCGACGCGATCGGTGGCGAAGGTGGGCGTGACGGCCCGAGGCGTCCCCACCTGCTCCAGCGACTGCGCCCGGCCGGCGGCTGGCACCCGGACGACGGCGGCTTGCTGCACTGGTGGGACCCGCACTGTTTCCCCCGCGGTGGTGCCCCGGACGACTACCGCCGCAAGCCGCCCCCCCAGGTGTGCTGGCCGCCCTACCCCCCCTACTACATCTGGGTGCCGCCGGGGCAGGGAACGCCTCATCCGGCCGGCGGCATCGCACGGTAACCACCCCGCGGACGACCCGCCCTGCGTCGTCATCGGTCATGGAAAAGAGACACCACGGGATGGAGCCCGGGCACCTGCGTGTCCCGCCCTGAAAAACGCAGCCTGCCTGGCCCTGCCCGCTGTTGGCCGAGGGCCTGTCCTGTCCCGATGCCCGGTCGGCCGGCGGCCCCGGACGTCAGGGGGACGCATCGAGGGACGCCGGGAGGTGCAACCATTGCCCCTTCCCGATCCGAAGACGCAGGCTCTCGCCGAGCAGGACGGGCGGCGGACTCTCTGCCAATCGCCCCGGCCTCCCTTCGGTCGATCTCAGGCCAGCAGGTCCTTCTCGACCAGCTCGGCGGCCCGTTCCGCCCCGCCGCCCGACCGGATCGAATCGGCGACCCGCACGGCCGCGGCCCGGTAGGATCCCTCCCGGCCGACCCGCCCGACCAGGTCCCGCAGGCGCCCCGCCGTGGCCCGGCCCGGCGGCAGCACCTCCCCGGCCCCGGCCCAGGCGACCCGGGCGGCGATCCCGGGCTGCTCGTTGGTCACCGGCACGGCGACCAGCGGCACGCCGGCGCCCAGGGCGTCGAGCACGGTGTTCAGCCCGGCGTGCGTAACCGCCAGGGCGGCCCGGGCCAGCAGCTCGCGCTGGGGGGCGTAGCCCACGACGATCGGGCCGCCCGGCAGGCCGGCCAGGGCCCCGGGGGCGACCCCGTGGCCGGTGGAGATGACCACCTGGTGGCCGGTGCCGGCGCAGGCCTCGGCGACCATGCGGAAGGAATCGGGGCGGCGATTCTGGAGGGTGCCGAAGGAGGCGTAGATCAGCGGGCGGCCGTCGAGGCACCCCCAGGGGAAGGGGACCGTGGGCGTGCCGGCCGGCCGTCGCAGGGGGCCGACGAGGCGGAGCCGGCGGGGGCGGCGCCGGCGGGGGAAGTCCAGGGCCCCGGGGAGCTGGCTGAGCTGGAGGCGGTCGGACCAGGTGTCGGCGAGGCGTCGCGGGGCGGGGAGGCGGTGCCGGGCGCGATGGCGGCGGATCGGGGCGAGGATCGGGGCGTAGAGGCGGTCCAGGGCCGCCCAGGCGAGGCGGTTGCGGGCGCGGGCCCAGGGGGCCCCAGGGGGTGAAGAAGGGGGGCACGTCGGGGTCGGGGTGCAGCGGGAGCGCGTTGCAGGGGGTGGCGAAGGGGAGGCCGAGGCGGTCGGCGACGGTGCCGCCGGCCGGGGAGGCCTGGTCGACGAGCAGTGCGGAGACGCCGGCGCGCCCGACGAGGGCGGGCCCGGCGTCGAGGATGGCCTCGGCGGCGCGTGCGCCCAGGCGGATGGTGTGGCGGAGGGCGGGCCGGCCGGCGAGGGAGCCGAGGCGCTGCAACTGGTCGCGGTACTCGTGGACCGGGAGGAGCGGGCTGTCGATGGGGATGACGTCGAAGCCGGCCTGGGCGACGGAGGCGGTCGGCTCGCCCAGGAGGAAGAAGGTGACGCGGTGGCCGCGCCGCCGGAGGGCGTCGGCCAGGGCGGTCATGGGGTCGAGGTGACCGGGAGTGTTCGGGCAGAGGATGCCGAGATGCCCCATGCGGTCGGTCTCGGTGGAGGTGCCTGGGGCGATGCGGCCGACGAGCCGCCGCCCGCCGGAGGGGGCGGATGCCGGGGCTGCCGGCGGTCGTGGTGCGGCCGGCGCCCCGGCGGGCGGGGTTGCAGACGCGGGCCTCGACGATGACGTGGAGGCCGTCGTCCGACCGGCCGGGCACTCCACCCCGAATCCACCCGACCGGGCTCGGGCCCCATTCTCGCCGAGGCGGCCCGCCCCGGCCAGCCCGGGGAGGGCCCCTGCCCTCACGCCGGGATGCCGTAGGACCGCCGCACCGACGCGAATGCGTCGAGGTCCTCCGGATCGGGCACCTTCGGCTCGGCGTCCTCCGACAGCGGCGGGCCGACGCGGCTCCAGCGGGGCTCGGGCTCGCCGCCCTCGGCCACGAGGCCGACGTCGCCCGACGAGGCGACGAAGGACCAGGAGTCGTCGTCCCGGTGGTCGCCGGGCCGGATCGGCGCATTGGTCGTCATGGTCGTCGCTCCCCCGGGGGGCGGACCTCCCCTGCCCGGTTTTTTCGGTACGCCCCAGGCCGCAGGCCAGCCGCACGAGGGCCTGGGCCCCGCCGTCGGCCGCCCCATCGACCCCGACGGCACGATCGCCCGGGGAGGAGCCCCGGAGGCCGGCAGGGCCGCCCCGACCGGGGTCAGAAGCAGGTCTTGCCCCGGACGTCGCAGATGTCGTGGCCGTTGGCCCGGTCGGCGTAGATCGGCCCCAGCGGCAGCGTCGCGCCGCTGCGGAGGGCGAAGCGGCCGTGCCGGTCGTTGACCGCCCGCTTCACCGCCGTCGCCGCGTCGCCCGGCCCCGTGCCGTCGAAGAGGCCGAGATGCCGGGGGAGGTGGGGCCGCAGGTCCTCGGCGAAGAGGTGCATCCGCGCCGCCATCGCCCCCGGCACCCAGGCCCGCCGCAGGCAGGGCCGCAGCGCGTCGAGCAGGACGTCGAAGCGGTCGGTCGGGACCCCGGGCGTCGCCCGCCCCTCGCTGGCGTGCCCGTCGCGATAGCCGACCCAGAAGGCGACCCGACCGGCCAGGACGCGATGGAAGGCCAGCTCCTCGACGAGCCGCTCCAGGTTGCGGACCAGCCACGCCCAGAGGACCTCCGGCCGGCCGGTCGGCGCGCCGAAGCTGCCGCCGCGGGAGAGAACCTTGTGGGGGGTCCGCTGGGCGTTGATCGGGATCACGGGGTCGCCGTTGAGTTCCCACCAGAGGGCCTCGCCGCTGGCGGTCAGGACCCGCCGGATGATCCGGCGGTCGGCCCGTGCGAGGTCGAGGCAGGTGCGGATGCCCCGGGGGAGCAGCAGGCGTTCCCGGCGGCCGGCGATGCCGGTGACGTCGGTGACCGGGCGGGCGGCCAGCAGGGCGTGCTCGGCGGCCGGGTCGAGGACGGCGCGGGCGCCGAACGGCTTGGCGGCGTCGGAGATGAGCTTGGCGAGGGTGCGGGTCCGGGCGATGCCGACGGTGACCGGCACCCGCACCCGCTCCATGATCCGGTCGCGGACCAGCCGGGCGGCCTCCTGGTCGTCGCCCCCCCGGGGCGAGACGACCTCGAAGTAGAATTCATCTATGCTATAGTATTCAACCTTCGGGGACAGCTCCCGCATCGTCTCCAGCATCAGCCGGGAGAGGACCTCGTACCAGCGGAAGTCGCGCTTGACGTAGACCCCTTCGGGGCAGAGGGCCATGGCGTCCCAGATGGGCATGCCGGTGCCGACGCCGGCGGCCTTCATCTCGTAGCTCTTGGCGATGACGCAGGCGCCCTGGTTGCCGAGCACGCCGACGGGCAAGCCGGCGAGGTGCGCGTGGCGCACCCGCTCGGCGGCGACGTAATAACAATCGGCGTCGACGTGCCCGATCGGCCCTTGGCGCTTCATGGACGGAAGCATACTCTGCACATAGGATCAGTCAAACCGGGGAGTCGGACCGTCGGGCCGTGTGCCAGGGGATCGCCGTCGCGGGGAGCGAGTTGCCCACGGAATTGATCGGGCGGCCCGGCATGGCCCATCGCCGCTACCTCCGCGGCGAGCGGGACGAGTACCGCTTCCTGTACCGGGAGCGGTGGCCGGCGCTGCCGATCTGGCGGGACGGCCGGCTCCAGGTCGTCCGCTGGGGGAACGGGCGGGGCCAGAGCCGATCCCTGCCCCGGACGGGCTGGACGTGGCTGCGGACGATCGAGGAGGGGGGCTGGCGGGGGATCGAGTCGGTGCCGGTGGAGATCCCGGCGTCGTTCGGCCTGGAGCGTCGGGGGGTGTGGTATCTGATCGAGACGGGGTTCCGGGGGCTGGTGGTGCCGGACGAGCGGGGCTGGGCGGTCGCCTACATGCTGTGCGAGCCGGCCAGCCACTACTACAGGATCATGACCGGCTCGGACCGGATGCCGGTGCTGATCGACCAGCGGATCTGAGCCCGGACGGGGCCGGGAGGCGGCGCGGCCGGCTCACGAGGCGACCGGCTCGATGCACTCGGGCCGGTCGACCCTCGGGCTGCCGACGAGCGTGCCGACCGGATGGGCCGCCATCAGCCCGGCCGGGAATGGGGCCAGGAGCGCGTGCAGGTCCGACGCCTGCTCCTCCGGGTCGAGCCTCTGGGCGTAGTCCTCGGGGCGGAGGATCGCCGGCATCCGGTCGTGGACCGGGGCGACCAGGTCGTTGGGCTCGGTGGTGATGATGGCGACGCTCTCGACCGGCGCCGGGCCCTTCGACCAGCGTTCCCACAAGCCGGCGAAGGCGAACGGCTCGTCGTCCTCCCGGCGGAAGTAATGGGGGGTCTTGGTCCTGCCCTCGGCCCGCCACTCGAAGAACCCCGAGGCGGGCACGAGGCACCGGCGGTGCTTGAAGGCCGAGCGGAAGGCGGGCTTGCCGGCGACGGTCTCGGCCCGGGCGTTGATCATCCGATTGCCGATCGAGGGGTCGTCCGCCCAGGAGGGGATCAGCCCCCAGCGGAGCGTCGCCAGCCGCCGCCGACCCCCTCGGATCCGGAGCGGACGGCGAGGACGTCCTGGGTGGGGGCGACGTTGTAGCGCCGGGGCAGCTCGGGGACCTCGTCGGGGTCGAGATCGAAGGCCTCGGCGATGGCCCGGCGGTGGGCGTGCAGGGCGTATCTTCCACACATCGGCATTGCTCCCGGGTCCGATCCGGCGGGTCATCCGCCCCGCCGCACCCGACGGGACGTCCCCCCGCTCATGAGGTCGTGCGGCCGGGCGTCAATCGCCTTATATAACTGAATGCGCGTTGATATCTGTCAACAGCGGACACAGTCGCGACGGGATCCCGCTTGCTGTGAAATGAACAAAATGCCACTATCAGCGGCGGTGCATGATGTGACCCGGCCGAGAGACCACCGGTATGAGCACTCCCCCGACCCCCGAGGGACTCCACCTCAAGCGGCTCACCCTGGACGACGACGGCCGGGCCCGCCTGGCCGGGCGGCTCAAGGCGGCGGACGAGGCCCGCACCGCGGAGCGACGAGAGGAGCGGCGGCGGCAGGACGAACGCCGCCGGGCCTTGATCCGCGGCGCCGAGGCGGTCGCCTTCCGCTGGGCGACCGAGGTCGCCAGCCGGGACGAGCTGGCCCGGATCGGCCTGCACTGGGGGCGGCTCTCCCACCCCCTCTCGCACGGCCTGGCCGACTTCCTCGTCCGGGAGCCGGCCCGGACGATCGGCACGCATCTCATCCGCTCGATCAGCGACCGGGAGCTGACCGAGGAGCAGGCCCTCGGCTTCTGGTCCGGCCTGGTCGGCGACGCCGACGCGGCCCGGCGGGCCTGCGACGACTTCAGCTTCATCGCCGCGTTTTGCAACGTCGCCGCCCAGCTCTGGGACCAGGACGCCCCCCTGCTGGGCGGCCGCCCCGAGCACGCCCCGCCCTGGCGCGACCCCGCCCGGTGAGCCCCGCCCGCGCGGCCACCGGCCGCGCCCCGCCGCCGACCGACGACCGACGACTCCGAGGAGGATCCACAATGCCGATCCTGGACGACGAGGCCAAGGCCCGGGTGGCCGCCCGGCTGAAGGCGACCCGACCCGACCCGCCGGCGGACCCCCAGCAGGACCCGAAGCAGGCCGAACGCCGTGCGGCCGAGGCCCGCTACGGCGCGGACCTGGGCCGGCACTGGGCCAGCAATCAGGCCTCCTACAAGGAGCTACGCCAACTGGCCCGCGAGTGGCGTCGGCCCTGGGGGCTGCTCAGCCCCCGGGTGGTCCGCGCCGTCGAGGGCGACCCGGCACGCTCGCGGGGGACCACGCCTTCGCCTTCTGGGCCGCCCTGACCCACGACCTCGACACGGCCCGGCGGCTCTGCGACTCGGCCGACTTCGTCGATGCGTTCGCCGAGGCCGCCTGCCGGGTCTGGGATGAGGTCGAGCCGCTGCTGGGCGACCACCGCGATTGAGCGCCGCCCATCGTGCCTCGCACGCGCGGCCCCCGCCGCGCCCCACCGCCGGCGTCCCGACCCGTCGATCCCGACGGCCGGTGCGCCCTGTCCGCAGGGGGATCGACGGGGGACAGCAGGGATGGACGACGAGGCGCGTCGGCGGTTGATCGAGCGGCTGGCGGCGTCCCGGGAGGCCGGGGCAAACGCATGGGAGGACCCGGCGGAGAAGGCGACGCGGGACGTTGCCGCCAACCGCTGGGGCCGGGAGCTGGGGCGGCGTTGGGCAATCGAGGAGGCGAGCTATGAGGAGCTTCGTCGGCTGGGCGAGCGGTGCGATCGGCCGGACGGGCTGTTCCGTCGGTCGGAGATCGCCGAGGTGGAGATGACGCAGGGGGCGACGCTGGCCGGGCGGCTGATCCGGCAGGTCAGCCGGACGGCAATCGAGCCGGGCCGTGCGGGGCGATTCTGGGCCTGGCGCCTGGGGATGCCGACCGCCGTGGCCCGTCCGCTGTTGAATAGAATTTCCTTCGTCGCGGGGTTCGCGGCCGGGGCGGCTGGAGTATGGGAGCAGGTGCGCCAGGAGCTGGGCGACTGATGGGAACCGACCCGGATCCGGGGCGGAGGCTCCGGATTGGCCCCACAACAGGTTTGGCGACGGCGTGGGTCCCCTGACTCGGGTCAGGCAGCGACCTCCCTGCCCTGCTCCTCGTCATCGGCGCCAGAGACGACGGGGCCAGGGTCGAGCGGGGGCGATCCGGCCATCGGCCCTCCATGACCGGGCGTCGATTCCCTTTCGACATCCGGATCGGCCCCGGCCAGCAGAGCCGCGGCGATCACCTGGCAGTAGTCGTCATCGAGCCCTTTGGCCCGCTCGATCGTGACCTTGTAGCCGGCCAGCTTCAGCACCCTCCGGGTCACCTTCCGGGCGGCCCCCCGACTCGACTTCCCCTTGTGCCCACCCTTCGCCCTCCCCGAAGTATCCCCCCTGCTCTTTCCGGCCGACGAGTTGCTCGCCTTGACCGCGGCGGCGACCTCGTCGCGCTTCAGGCCGTCGGCCTCGATCCGGGTCAGCAAGGCGGCACGGGCCGCCTCGTCGTCGAGCCGGGCCAGCTCGTGGCCGATCGTCGGGGCGAGGCTCCCGGCGTCGATCCGCTCTCGCAGCTCGGGAGCGAGCTTCAGCAACGACAGGGCGCTGGAGACGCTCTGCTGGGGCACGCCCAGCTCCTGGGCCAGCCGGTTCGCGGACCAGTCGTGGGCGTCCATGATGGCCTTGAAGGCGGCGGCCCGCTCGCACGGCTTCAGGTCGGCCCGCTGGATGTTCTCCACGAGCTGGATCGTCCGCAGCTCGGGCTCGCTCGGCCGGGCCGGCAGGACCTTGCAGTCCAGGTGCGTCAGGCCGGCCCGCTTCGCCCCGCGCCAGCGGCGTTCGCCGAAGACGAGGAGGTAAGCCCCCCTACCCTCATCGCGGTAAACGGCGACGGCCTGGAGCTGGCCCCGGACCTTGAGCGACTCGGCCATCTCCTCGATGGCCGCCTCGTCGAAGCGCTTCCGGGGCTGATCCGGGTCCGGCTCGATCTGCTCGACGGGGATCCGCCGCAGGAAGGCGCCCCGCTCCGCCAGCCGGTCGTGCGGCGCCGCGTCGGGCAGCGGCGCCATGCCGGCCGGGATGGCCGGGGCCCGGCCGATCCCGAGGTTGGACAGCACGCCGGCCCGCTTCTTGTCGTCGTCCCGGCTCATCAGGCAGCCTCCCGTGCGTCCTCGGCCTCGCCTCGGTCTTTGCCGTCTCCGGCCATCAGCCCGAGGGCGGCCAACCGGGCCCCGATCTCTCGGGCCACCGCGTCGTAGGCCTTCGCCGCCGTCCCCCGGGGCTTGTGGGCCTGGACCGGCTTGCCGAGGTTGATCGCCTCGGGGATGTCGGTCGTGTCCGGGATCGCGGTGGAGAGGGTCTCGGGGAAGTGCTCGCGCAGCGCGTCGACGACGGCCTGCTGGAGCCCCCGGCGGCTCTTGTGCTGGTTGACCAGAAGGCCGGCGATCGGCAGCGCCCGGCCGCGGACGTGGCCGACAAGGTGGAGCCAGTCGAAGACGATGGCGATGCCCTGGTTGCCGTAGGCCTCCGCCTGGGCCGGGACGAGCACCGCGTCGGCCGCCAGCAGGGCGACCCAGGTGTTGAACTGAAGGCTGGGGGCGGTGTCGATCAGGACAACGTCGTAGCCGGCCGTGATCCGATCCAAGCCCTCGGCGAAGAGGGCGGCGTGGTCGGGGTCGACCGTGTGCGGTTCGGGCCGGTTGAAGCTGCCGGCCCGGGGCGAGCCGGGGAGGAGGTCGAGGCCGGGGAAGACCCCCTCGACGACCAGCTCCGAGGGGCCGGCGTCGAGGCCGGCGAAGAGGGCGTAGATCGTCCGCTCGGGCGGCATGACGAAGGTCGCGTCGGGCGTCAGCAGCCCCTGGGTCAGGCTCGACTGGGGGTCGTCGTCGATGATCAGCGTCCGCCGCCCGAGGCGGGCGAACGCCGCGCCCAAGTTCAAGGTGGAAGTGGTTTTACCTACTCCCCCCTTCTGGTTCGTCATGGCGATGATCGGCATGGCCGGGGCCCTCCGGGTTGGTGTCCTGGCTCTAGGATCGGCAACTGGACTCGCCCGGGTTGAACCTGGCCTTACTCGCGGCGAGTAACCCCGCCGCCGGGGCCGGCGGTCGGGCGAGTGGGCCGGGGTTACTCGCCGCGAGTAAGGCCGCTCGTCGGGCGGCGGTGGAGATGCTCAAAGGCCGGGGTTACTCGCCGCGAGTAGATCCGAATCGGCATCGCCCGCGTCGCGGAGGCAGCCCAATAGGGCGGGCTCCCACGGCCGCGGCCATGACCGGCTTGATCCTGACCCCGACGACGGGTTCAACTGGGGCCATCCGGAGGTCACCGACATGCCATCCATCCGCCTGGCCGTCGACCGGTTCGAGGGCCGCGACGAGCAAATCGCTGTCCTCGTCGCCGACGACGGGCGTGTCCTCAACTTCCCCCGTGGGCTGCTCCCCGCCGGCACCCGCGGCGGCGAGGTCCTCGCATTGGCGATCGTGCCCGACGCGGGCCCCTCGGGCTCGTCGGCCGGGGTCGACGTCAACGCCGCCCCGGCCGACGAGCTGCGGGCCCTGCCCGGCGTCGGGCCGGTCCTCGCCGAGCGGCTGGTCGCAGGACGACCGTACAAGGACGTCGACGAACTGGCCCGCGTCGAGGGGCTCGGCGCGGCGAAGCTGGAACGGCTCCGGCCGCTCGTCGCGGCGGGTCCGACTCCCGGTGGGGCCCCGGCGCCGATCCGGCTGCGGGTCGAGCGGCCGGCCGATGGCCCGGGCGGGGACGCTCGCCTGGCGACCGACGACGGCCGGGAGGTCGTGCTGCCGGGCGACCTGCTGCCGGGCCCGGTCGGGGCAGGGGAGGGGCTGACCCTCGCCCTCGAACGGGACACGGAGTCGACGCGCCAGGTGGCCGAGGAGACCCGCTCGATCCAGGAGCAGCTCCGCAGCCGCGACCCCGGGGGAGACCTCAAGCTATGAACCGCCTCGCCGCTCGCCTGCTGCTGGTCGTCGGGCTCGCCCTGGGGGCCTCGTCGCCCGCGCCCGCCCAGCCCCCGGCCGAAGCCCCGAATCCGGCCCTGGTCCAGGTGCTCGACATCGGCCAGGGCGACGCCATCCTGATCCGCTCGCCCGAGGGCAAGGTCGCCCTCGTCGACGCCGGGCCCTCGGGCCGGATCGTGCCCCTGCTGGAGGCGCTGGGGGTGACGACGATCGACCTGGTCGTCGTCAGCCACCATCACACGGATCATGTGCGTCGCGTCACGACGCGTCCTGATCACCGCGAAACGCGGTAGGGGTTGATCGCAAGACCCCTGGGTCGATGGACTCACCTGAAGGCGAAAGTCGGAGGGGACAACAGCATGTCCATGAAGCCCGGAGATGGCGGAGCCACCCAGCCTGCTGCCGGGCGAGACCCGGTCGGTATGGTGAAGCCTGCATTGGCTGAACCCCAGCGCCCGACCTGTCAACGTGTGCGGGCCGGATACGGTGGTTGTCATCCGGTGCCGGCCTCGAGGCGAGGAGTAGTGGTCTCCCCCGCCGAAGCGATCCGAGGCCGGGTGGGCCGCGTCTGCGGCCTCAAGGGCGCGAAACGGGCACCTGTAGCCGACCTGAACGTCAGGCGCGGACGGAACGCGAGATGCCCTACGGGTACGGAGCCCCCATAGTAGTCCGGGCGCGGGAGAGCCGCGCACATGGCGAAGGGGGGCAGGGGGGGATGTCGCAGGGGCCGAGGTACGCGTGATGCGAGACGCCAGGGCCATCCTGGACATCCATCGGAGCCGTGGGCAGCGCGGGCTGCCCCTGGAGCGTGTCTACCGCCACCTCTTCAACCCCGATTTGTGCCTCGACGCTTATAACAAGATCTACCGCAACGCCGCGGCAATGACGCGGGGAGTCACGGGGGAGACGGTCGACGGGACGTCGCTGGACACGATCACCGCGATCATCGACCTGCTCCGGCAGGAGCGATGGGAGTGGCGGCCGGTCAGGCGACGGTACATCCCCAAGGCCGACGGCAGTCGCCGTCCGCTGGGCATCCCGACATGGGGCGACAAGCTCGTGCAGGAGGTCCTGCGGGCGCTGCTGGAGGCCTACTACGAACCCCGATTCTCGGATCGATCCCACGGCTTCCGGCCCGGCCGGGGCTGCCACACGGCGCTCAGACAGGTCCAGGCGTCGTGGCGGGGGACGACCTGGTTCATCGAGGGCGACATCAAGGGGTGCTTCGACAGCATCGACCACTCGATCCTGCTGGGCATCCTCAAGAGGGACGTCCAAGACGGCCGGGTCATCGCCCTGATCGAGGGCCTGCTTCGGGCGGGTTACCTGGAGGACTGGAAGCGGGTCGAGACCCTCGGCGGCACGCCGCAGGGGGGCATCCTCAGCCCGCTGATGGCCAACATCTACCTGAACGAGCTGGACCGGTTCGTTGAAGATGTTTTGATCCCGGCGTACACACGGGGGGAGGTCCGGAAGCGGGACGAGCGGTACGTCCGGACGAGGTGCCGGATGGCCTACCTCAGGCGACTCGGCGACCGCGAGGGGGCCGAACGCCTGGGGAAGGAACTCCGACGCCTCCCGAGCGTCGATTACTTCGACCCCGACTTCCGCCGCCTGAAGTATGTGCGCTACGCCGACGACTTCCTGCTCGGGTTCATCGGGCCCAAGGCCGAGGCGGAGCAGATCCGCCAGCGGATCGGCGACTTCCTGAGGGACGAACTCAGGCTGGAGCTGTCGCTGGAGAAGACGCTCATCACCCACGCCGTGGATGAGAAGGCCTCGTTCCTGGGCTACGAGATCAAGGTGTCGCGGTCGCACGACCGCCTCACCGACGGGAAGCGGACCACGAACGGTGCCATCGCCCTGCTGATGCCCCGGAGCGCGGTCGCGACGATCCGCGAGCGTTACAGCAGGGGAGGTAAGGTCCGGCATCGGGCCGAGATCCTGGAGGAGACGGACTATACCATCATCCGACGGTATCAGGGCGTCCTCGCCGGGCTCTACAACTTCTACTGCCTGGCGACCAACGCCGGCCAGAAGAGGCGGATGCACATGGTCAAGTGGGTCCTCGAGACCTCACTGACCAAGACACTTGCCCATAAACATCGGATCAGCGTCAGGGGGGTCTACCGGCGCTACCGGGTCCCCGAGGATGGCCGAGACGTGCTGAGGGCGGTGGTCGAGCGTCCGGGTCGGACGCCGCTGGTTGCCACGTTCGGCGGGTTCCCGCTGGTCAGGAGGCCCTGGGGGCGAGACGGACTGGAGGATGTCGACCTCGCCGCGTCCTGGCATCGCTACGCGACCGACCGTTCCGAGGCCGTCCAGAGGCTGATGTCTGCCAGATGCGAGCTATGTGGCCGTGACGGCCAAGTCGTCATGCACCACATCCGCAAGCTGGCGGATCTCGACCGACCCGGGCGGCGACGGGCGTCGGAAGCGGAACGGATCATGTCAGCCCGGCGACGGAAGGCGATTCCTGTCTGCACGCATTGCCACCATCGGATTCATTCCGGTGACTACGATGGGCCGCGGTTTCGTTAGCTCCTGGAGAGCCGGATGCGGTGAAAGTCGCACGTCCGGTTCGGAGGGGGGCGGTTGGAAAAGTGCCCGCGAGGGTAACTCGCTGGCCGCCTACCCTACTATCAAGGAATGGATGACGTGATCCGGGAGTTCGGGCCGCCGGTGTTCGCGGCCTCGACGTCGAGCTACACGAGCCCGATGTACCTGAAACTCCTCCAACTATTGACTCCATCCTGGCCAAAGAAACACCTGGGCGGTTTGCGGCGTAGTACCGGTATGAGGCCCATCGGGACCGCAGACGAACTGGAACGCCGCCGGCGCCGAGCCGTCGAACTGATGCAGCAGGGCGAGTCCCCCACCGTCATCGCTCGCATCCTCGGCGTCTGCCGTACCTCGTTGTATCGCTGGCTCGGCATGGCCAAGGACTCCCCCGAGGCCCTGGCCGCCAGGCCGCATCCCGGCCCGACGCCCCGGCCCTCCGACGAGCGACTCCGGGAGCTCGAGGACTTGCTGCCGCGGGGGGCCAGGGCCCACGGCTGGCCCAACGACCCGTGGAGTGCCCAGCGGGTCGCCGAGGTCATCCGCCGCCGCTTCGGCGTCACCTACCACGTCGAGCACGCCCGCAAGCTCATCCGACGGCGGCTGAACCGGGCCGGCCAGAGGCCGCAGAGGCGGGCCAAGCAGCGCAACGAGGAGGGGATCGCCCGCTGAAGGGCCGAGGTGCTGCGCCGGATCGTCGAGCGGGCCGAGCAGCGGAAGGCCCGACTCGCCTTCCTCGACGGGTCGGGGTCCCCGCTCGAGCCGGTGGCCCGCCGCACCTACGCCCCCGGGGGAAAGGCCCCGATCCAGGGGGCGTGGCATCGCAAGGGCCGGATCTCGGCGATCGGCGCCGTGGCCGTCAGCCCGGCGCTCCGGCGGCCCAACCTCGTCTTCCGGTTGCTGCCGGACGACGCCAACGCCCACGGGGAGGACACGGTCTCCTTCCTGGCCCGGCCCCGGGGCCGGCCCCGGGGGCCGATGACGATCCTCCGGGACCGGGGCGGGATCCATAAGCGGTCGAGGGTGGTGGAGGCGTACCAGGCCAAGCATCCGGGGATCGAGGCCGAGGACTTCCCCGGCTACGCCCCGGATGCGAATCCGGACGAAGGGGTGTGGGGCGACACCGAGTACCCGCGATTGCCGAGCTATGCGCCCGAGGACACCCGAGAGCTCCGGCTCCGGCTGTGGGACGAGTCCTCGGCCTTGCGGCAGCGAGGCGTTGTTGCACGGAGAGTGTAGTCGCAGGAAGTCCCCCGACCTTGGCCGGCCTACGCCACCCGCACGCTCTGCGGCATCCCGAGGCGGGTCATGATGTTCAACGCCCGGCCCCGGATCGCACCCTCGGTCGCCTGGCGTTCCGGCCTCCGGCTAGCCAGATGATCGCCGAAGATCACCTTCAGCCGGCAGACCCCCGTCTCGGCCAACGACCTCATGTGGTAGCCGGACTCCCGCTTCCACGCGTTGCGACCGGACCGCCGGATGGCCCGCAAGTTCTCGTCACGGGCCAGCGGCGGACCGGAGGTGTTGCCGTGCTTCCAGATCCGGGCGTTGCCCCTCGGCGGGATCAGGATGCGACCCGTGCGGGGCTCCAGGACCCGATACACCTTCCGCTTGTCGTAGGCCCCGTCGCCCGCCGCAGCGGCGATCTCCCGGTCGATCGGCTTGAGCAGCGGCTCGGCCATCTCGGCGTCATCGACCCCGGCCTCGGTCACCATCACCGCCTGGACCTCGTGGGTCTGGGCGTCGATGGCCAGATGCAGCTTCCGCCAGGTCCGCCGCCTGGAGTAGCCGTGCTTGCGGACCTTCCACTCCCCCTCGCCGTAGACCTTCAGCCCGGTGCTATCGAGGACCAGATGCAGCGGCCCCTTGCCCCTGCGGGCCAAGTCCACCGCCACCTCGGCGGCCCGGCGGGAGAGGGTGCTGTAGTGAGGCACGTCGAGGTCCAGGCCCATCAGTTCGAAGATCGAGGCGGCCATGCCCTGCGTGGCCCGCAGGGGCAGGTGGGAGACGGCCCGGAGCGTCAGCAGGCACCGGATGGCCGCATCGCTGTAGACGAACTGCCCTCCCCATTGATTCGGACCCTGGTAATGCCAGGCGTCGAGGGCTCCTTGATCGACCCAGACGGTCAGCGAGCCACGCCGGACGAGGGCCTGGTCGTACTCCCGCCAGTTGCGGATGCGGTAGACGGCCCTCATGGTGGCCTGGCGAGCGAACGACTTGCGAGAACGACGAGTGCGGCGGGGGGTGCGGGTCTGGCTCATACCCAAGTATACGGAAGGCCATCACCAAGGCGAGCCCCTTCATGCAACAACGCCTCGGACCGGCACGAAGATCCAGTACTTGCGGACCGTATCCTCGATGATTTCGCTCCGGAAGAGGAAGGGGCCTTCGAGCCTCCCGCTCGGGACGTCTTGCCGGGGGAGCGAGTCCGGGCCCAACTCGTGGCGGACCCTCGGCTGGGGCCCGTGGCGATGCGGCTCCTGGGCCGGCGAGAGGGAGCAGGTGGCCAGCATCGACGCCAGGGAGATGGTCTCATCGAAGGCCTCCGGGAACGCTTCGAGCGTGACTTGTCCCGAGGCCGCACGCCGTGGAGGCGGTTGCTCGGGGAGTCGGGCAACGGCAAGATAGCGGTTGCTCGACCACGATGATCGACTGAACCGATTCCGATCGCGACCAGGATGGGCGAGCCCGCGATCATAAGGCAGGGATCGCGCCGAGGCGACGACCTTCCCCCGCGATGACTCGGCCGCTCGGTCGGTGGCGTCTCCGGCCGACCACCGAGTCGAGCGTCGGCGCGGAGCCCCAGCCACCCGTTCCCGCTTGCACAAGACCAAAGGAGAAACCGATGACGGTCGTGCCAGCGTCCCGCCCCCGGAGCTGGACCTCCTCGCGTCGCCCATCGGGTGGCATCTCGCCGTTCATGATCGGCCTCGCCCTGATGGGGTTCGCCGGTCGATCGCATGCCGCGCCCGAGGAGCCCATCGTCGTCGAGAATGCCAAGGCGGGCACGACCGACTGGATCCTCGATCAGGTCGAGGTCGATGAGGATCAGCGCAGCCGGGCGATCGAAGGATTCTGCTCGCAGGCGAGCGTCGCCGCGGGCGAGACGCTCACCGTGTCCGTCAGCACCGAACCGGCCTCGAGCTTCCGCTGCCGCATCTACCGGATGGGATACTATGGCGGTGCCGGGGCGCGGCTGGTCCACGAGACGGGATCGTTACCGGGGACGACCCAACCCACGCCCGACCCGGGCCCTCGCGACGTCCGCGAATGCCGATGGGAACCTTCCTTCTCGCTCACGATCCCCGGAGATTGGCTCAGCGGCGTCTACCTGGGCAAGCTGACGGCCGAGCCGAGCGGACTGCAGAGCTATGTCGTCTTCATCGTCCGCGACGACCGCCCGGCCGACTTCGTCTTCCAGTGCTCGGATCTGACCTGGCAGGCCTACAACCGCTGGCCGGGATGGTCATCCCTTTACGACTACGAGGGCAACCGTTGGGAGACCCGGCTCAGCAACGATGTCAGCCTCGATCGCCCCTACTCGCGCTATTACAACATGCTGCCCATCGACGACACGGCGGCCACTCCCGTCGTAGGTTCGGGCGAGTTCCTCCTCTGGGAGTTCCCGTTGGCCTACTGGATGGAGCGGCATGGCTACGACGTGACCTACATCTCGGACCTGGACACGCACCGGGACGGGATGGGGCTCCGACGGGCCAAGGGGTTCCTCTCCGTCGGCCACGACGAATACTGGACGCCCGAGATGTTCGAGAACGTCGCGCGGGCGCGGGACGCGGGCGTCTGCCTGGCGTTCTTCTCGGGCAACAGCCTGTCGGGCGAGATCGCGCTCGACCCGGCTCTCGACGGCCGCCCGGACCGGATCTTCCGACGGTCACGCATATTCGACGAGGAGGAGGAGTTGATGGGCGCCTCCTCCTATGGGGTGGGCCTCGGCGACTGGACGTGTCGTCGGCCGGGCCACTGGCTCTTCGAGGGGACGAGGATGGGCGAGGGCGACTCCATCCCGGGCCTGGTCGGCTGGGAGTTCCACGGGCCGCCCTTGAGGGACGACCCGAGCCTCGTCGTGCTGGCCGGGGGCCGTCTGAACGATTCCGACGGCAGTGAGCTGGACCGCGAGCATGCCGCCGTCGTCTACGACGGGCCGGAGGGGAACTTCGTCTTCAACGCGGCGACTTGCTGGTGGAGCCTGCCGCTCAGCTCGCCCCCCGGCTACCTCGACGTGAATCGGGCCGACTTCCACGAGGACGACCCGCGTGTCCAGCGGATGACGCGGAACGTCCTCGACCGGATCATCGAGGCGGGGCCCTCGAATCGCCCTTGAGCATCTCCCGGATGCGCGTTGGTGTGCCGGTCGTCGGTTGATCGATCACACCGCGGTCCGATCGCGGTCCACAAGCGGCCTCGGACAGGAGGAGACCCAATGAGAAACCGCCTCGTCGTCTTCGCGGCAGCCTTCGTCACCGGGCTCCATTCGGCGGCCACGGCCGCGGGGTCATCGTCACCGCTTCCACTCCTCGGCCCGCCGCCCGGCCAGGACGGCCCGCGGCTCGGCGTCTTCGAGGAGCACCGCGACATTGGCACCCCCTCGCATCCCGGCGACGTCGCCTTCGACGAGTCCTCCGGCCGCTACACCGTCACGGGCGGGGGCGGCAACATGTGGTTCGCCCGCGATGACTTCCATCTCGCCTGGACCGAGGCATCCGGCGACGTCTCCTTGGCCGCGAAGGCCCGATTCCTGGGCGAGGGCGCCGACCCCCACCGCAAGGCCTGCCTCATGATCCGGCAGGACCTGGAACCGGATTCCCCCTACGTCGGCGTTGCCCTGCACGGCGACGGCCTGACATCGCTGCAGTTCCGCGAGGTCAAAGGCGGCGACACCCGCGAGGTCCAGGCGAACGTCGAGGCACCGGACCGACGGCGGCTCGAATGGCGGGGCGGATACGCCCGGATGTTCCTCGCCTCCGGGGCCGACGCGCCGATCTACTCGGGCGCGGCGATCCGCATCGCGTTCCGGCCCCCATTCCTCGTCGGCATCGGTGTCTGTGCCCACGACGACCAGACGACGGAGACCGCGGTCTTCTCGGGCGTGGAGCTGTCCACCGACCTCCCGGCGGCTTCGGGGGAGCCTGTCCTGTACAGCACCCTTGAGACGCAATCCATCGCATCGACGGACCGGCGTGTCGTCCATGTCACGCGAGGCCGAATCGAGGCCCCGAATTGGCTGGCTGATGGAAGCACGCTGATCTTCAACAGTGAGGGCGGAATCTTCCGCTTGCCCGTCGCTGGGGGCACGCCCGGGCTGATCGACACCGGCTTCGCGACCCGCTGCAACAACGACCACGGCGTCTCACCCGACGGGACGAGGCTGGCCATCAGCGACCAGTCGCAAGGCCGCGGCCAGTCGCTCATCTACACCCTGCCGATCGCCGGGGGCACGCCGGACCTGGTCACCCCGGAGGGCCCCTCCTACTGGCATGGCTGGTCGCCCGACGGGGCGACCCTGGCGTATTGCGCCGAGCGGGACGGCGAGTATGACATCTACACGATCCCCGTCACGGGCGGCCGGGAGACGCGGCTGACGACCGCTCCCGGCCTGGACGACGGACCGGACTTTTCCCCCGACGGCGGCTTCATCTATTTCAATTCCGAACGAAGCGGCACGATGCAGATCTGGCGTATGCGGCCGGACGGCGGCGGCCAGGAACAAGTGACGTTCGATGTGTTCAACGACTGGTTCCCCCACCCGTCGCCCGACGGCCGGCACCTCGTCTTCCTCTCGTACGAACCGGACGTCGACGGCCACCCTGCGGACCGGGATGTGACCCTGCGGACCATGCCCCTCGGCGGCGGTGAGGTCGATGTGCTGGCTCGGTTGTTCGGTGGCCAGGGGACCATCAACGTGCCGTGCTGGTCCCCCGACGGGAGTCGGATTGCATTCGTGAGCTACCAGCTCATCCCCGAGGATTGAGGACGAATAACGCATCGCGGTCAGGTTCGGGGCCGCAAACCGCGAGAGGGACTCAGTACCGAGGGATGCCGTCCGAGATGCCAGACCCCCACCCTACGACTGCGTGACCTGCCACCATTGACGCACTTGATGAAACGGTCCCTGGGGCGGGCTCGCTCCCACAGCCGATTTCACGCGTCTCGCATAGGAGCACAACGGGCATACTCGCCGAGTACCGGCAACCGCGACCTGGCACGAGCACCTCCCGGGATCATCAAGGACTGATCCTCTCAGCTCAGGCGTCGAGCCTCGTCTTGCCGTCCCGTGGGGCGATCGTCCCAGCCGGGCCGGCGGCCTCTCTTCACGCCCGTCGAGATCGCTGCCTCGGTCCCCGTTCGATGGTCATTGCGGCTCGGCGTCGCCGCAACGACTTCGGGCCCCGGGCGGTCGTATCGGGATCGGACAACGATCGGCATGAGGGCGTTGCGAGCGGGGTCGGGACCGGGCATGGTGGCAGGAATCCCTCCGCTCCGATGCCCGGACGATCGGCCGAGGTGGTGCGAGGCATGCTGAGGAAAACTCCGATGAGAAGGAAGCGAAGGCCCCCCGACCTGAGGCTCGGTGGAGGGGCACGAAGGGTTTCGTCCAAGGCCTCCCCCTCAGCCGTCCGGGGGCGACGGCTCGCACCCGCGATCGAGGCCTTGGAGGGACGTGTCCTGCTGTCCCTGAACTTCGACCCGGGTGTCGATCCGTCGGTATTCAGGGTCACGACCTTCGCCAGCGGCCTGGACTACCCCTACGGCATGACGCAGCTGGTGGACGGCTCGCTGCTGGTCGCCACGAGCCGGCCGGCCTCGACCAGCTACTTCAACTCCACGGGACAACTCCTGCGCCTCTCGGACGCCGACGGCGACGGCGTCGCCGACGGGCCGGGGGCGGTGCTCTACGGCGGGCTGCCCGGGGCCCTCACCTCGATCGAGCGGGCGGGCGACCTGATCCTGGTCGTCAGCTCCCAGGATGGGGGCGAGCGCATCTCGGTGCTCCGGACCGGCGCGTCCCCTTCCGACCCGCTGCGCCTCGCGGGCAGCATCCGATTCGCCATCCCGCCCGGATTCGAGCACAAGGTCTTCGCACTGGAGACCCGGGCGACGCCGGGCTCGCCGGGGAGCTACGACCTGTTCTTCAACCTCGGCGCCGCGGAGAACTTCGCCGCGACGACCGAGACCGTTCGGGTCAGCGGGCTGATCGACGGGACGCTCCGGGGCGACTCGCTCTATCGGGTGACGGTGAGCGACGGGCCCGGGGGTCTCTCCGTCTCGGGGCTCACCCGGATCGCCTCGGGGCTGAGGAACGCGGCGGGGATCGCCGTGCATCCGGCCTCGGGCGACCTCTATTTCGAGGACAACGGGATCGACACGCCTTCGAACCGGATCGAGCCGCTGAGCGCCGACGAGCTGAACCGGGTCGCGGCGGCCGACGTCGGCGGCGCGGCCGAGGACTTCGGCTTCCCGTCGAACTACACGGCCTACCGCACCGGCACCCTCGTCGGGGGGGCGGGAGTGCAGCCGGTCGTGGCCTTCCAGCCGATCCCCGACCCCCGGACCGGTGCCGAGAGCGAGGGGCCGGCCGAGATCGCGATCGCCCCGTCGGCGTTCCCGCCCGGCTTCAACGATGGCGTCTTCGTGGGCTTCCACGGGCAGTTCAACCTGGCGGGTGCGGCCAACGAGGAGAATCCGGTCGTCTACTACGACCTCGGCTCCGGCGATTACGTGCATTTCATCCGGGGGGATTCCCCGGGCGTGGGGCACCTCGACGGGCTCCTGGCGACCGCCGACTCGCTCTTCCTGGCCGACCTGTCGTCCGTCGGGTCGATCGGCAGCGGGGCGGGCAGCGGGGTCATCTATCAGATCCGATCCCTGCCGACTCCTGGACCCGACCTGCCGGAGATCGAGGTCCGGGACGGATCGACGATCATCCCGGATGGTGCCGGCTCGGTCTCCTTCGGCGCGACGGCCCTCGGGTCGGCCGTGTCGAAGACCTTCACCGTCTCGAATGTCGGGTCATCGCCGCTGACCCTCTCGGCCCCGGTGTCCGTGCCGGAGGGATTCCGGCTGGCGAGCGGCTTCCCCGAGACGGTGATCGCCCCGGGGGCCTCGACGACCTTCTCGGTGGAGCTCACCGCCCAGGGGGTAGGCACCTTCTCGGGGATGGTCTCGTTCGGCAACGACGACGCGGACGAGTCGCCCTTCGAGTTCTCGGTGTCGGGGATCGTCACCTCCCAGCCGGCCGCTCTCCCCCTGGCCTCGATCGATGACATCACCGTGACGGAAGGCGGCCGGGGCTCGACCGCGGCCGTCTTCACCGTCTCGCTCTCCCGAGCGGCACCGGCGCCGGTGAGCATCGACTTCAGTGTCGAGGATGGATCAGCTCGCCGGGGGACGGACTACCGGATCACCACGACAAGCCCGCTGGTGATCCCCGCCGGCCGGTCGAGCGGGACCATCGCCGTCGAGGTGATCGACGACGCGATCGACGAGGAGGAGGAGCTCTTCTCGGTGGTCCTGAGCGGGGGAGTCAACGCGGTCATCGACCGGGCAGAGGGGAGTGCGACGATCCTCGACGACGACCCGCCGCCCGAGGTCTCGATCGGGGCCTCGACCGCCTCGATCGCCGAGCGCGGCGGGCAGGTCACGGTGACGGCGAGGTCGTCGTCGGCCTCGGGACGGGCCGTCGTCATCCGCCTCGACTATGGCGGATCCGCGACCCTCGGGGCGGACTACTCGGCCTCGCAGCCCTCCATCACCATCCCGAGCGGCAGCACGAGCGGCACGCTGACGCTCTCCGCGGTCGCCGACGACCGGGTCGAGGGCCCGGAGACGATCGAGGTCCGGCTCGCCGCGGTCGAGGCCGGCATCCCGGCGACGGCCTCCCCGCTCGTGGTCACGATCATCGACGGCCGTCCGCCGGGGGTCGTTGCCGACTTCGACGGCGACCGCAGGACCGACTTCACGGTCTACTCCCCGGCGGCCGGGGATGCCCCGGGGCGATTCTCGAGGAGGCTGTCCTCGGGCGACGCGACGACGGCCGTCGACTTCGGCAACCCGGGGGACTTCCCGATCGCCGGCGACTACGACGGCGACGGGATCGCCGACCTCGCCGTCTACGGCTACGATCCCTCCCTGGGATACGCCCGCTTCCTGGTCCGACGCTCGTCGGATGGTTCGACGTACAGCCGGCCCTTCGGGGGCCCGTTCGACTTCCCGATCGCCGGCGACTACGACGGCGACGGGACCACCGACCTCGCCGTCTACGGCTACAGCCCCCTCAACGGCTTCAGCCGGTACGCGGTCTTGCCCTCGGGCGGGAGTCCGGCGGTTCTCAGGCCGCTCGGCGGCCGGGACGACTTCCCCGTGGCCGGCGACTACGACGGCGACGGGCGCGATGATTTCGCCGTCTTCGGCTACAGCCCCCAGGACGGCTACAGCCGGTTCGGCGTGGTCTTCTCGGGCGGGGGCCCGACGCTCACCTTCCCCTTCGGCGGCCGGGACGACCGGCCCCTCCAGGGCGACTACGACGGCGATGGGACGACCGACCTCGCCGTCTTCGGCTACAGTCCCGACGAGGGGTTCGCCCGCTTCGGAGTCGTCTCTTCCTCGGGGCGGCCGACGCGGTCGATCCCCTTCGGCGGCCGGGACGACCGCCCCGTGGCCGGCGACTACGACGGCGACGGGGCGACGGACCTCGCCGTCTACGGCTTCAGCCCCGACAACGGCTTCGCCCGGTTCGGGGTGATCCAGTCCTCGGGGGCCCCGACGATCACGCTCCCGGCGGGCGATGCGCGGTCGATCGGGCTCCCGCCGTTCTCCGGCCTCTTCCGGATCCAGGATGATCCGGGGGCGGATGTCTCCCGCTCCTCGGTCGATGTCGCGCGTCTCTCGGGCATCGAGCAGCTGATGACCCCGGGCGGTGTCGAGTTGTTTGATGGGGACCTCGACGCACTCGACATGCGTCGGCGACGACTGACAGGCCGATCGCCGTCGAGAGGGTGAGCAGGTCGTTCGGGATGCCGCCGTCCGGGTCGCTTCACGATGCGTCATCTGCCTCGACTCCTTGATTCGGGCGGGGACTCCTGACTGGAGCGCGCCCGGTGACGTCGTTACACTCCTGAGATCACCCAGAGGCTTCGGCCCCTCTCATCGTCTCCGCCTCCCTTCCGGCTCATCAACGGACGATCGCGATTCCGGACCGTCGCCAAGGTGGAGAGCCTCGCACGTAACCCGTCGAGGCGGAAGCATGCCCGATCCCCATCGCGTCCCGCCGGCGACCGAGGCTACCAGCGACGTCGACGGCGGGTCCGAGCCGCCTCAACCCGGGGCCGCGATCATGCCCCGTTGGGATCGGGCCGAGCTCGACGACGCCCCGGCCTTCAACCGGCGATGCTGGGCCTTGCTGCTCGGCCCGGCCTTGATCTCCGGCGGCGCCGCCATCGGCGGCGGCGAGTGGCTCATGGGGCCGGCCGTCACCGCCCGCTACGGGGCCGCCATCCTCTGGCTGGCCACCCTGAGCATCGTCGGGCAGGTCGCCTACAACCTGGAGATCAGCCGCTACACCCTCTACTGCGGCGAGCCCATCTTCACCGGCAAGTTCCGCACCCTCCCCGGGCCGCGCTTCTGGCTGCTCGTCTACCTCGCCCTGGACTTCGGCGCCGTCTTCCCCTACCTCGCCTCCAACGCCGCCACGCCCCTGGCGATGGCCTACCTCGGCCGCCTGCCCGACGCCCGGGACGCCATGCTGATGAAGGCCCTGGGCATCGGCGTGTTCCTCCTCGCCCTGGTCCCCGCGCTCGTCGGCGGCCAGATCTACCAGACGCTCAAGTGGGTCATGGGGCTCAAGATCGTCGCCGTCCTGGGCTTCCTCCTGCTCCTGGCCGCCTTCTTCTCGACCCGCGGGACCTGGATCGGGATCGTCTCGGGGTTCTTCAAGTTCGGCACGGTGCCGGTCGGCGGCGATCGGACGGGGAACGTCTTCGTCAGCCTGGCGAGCGGCCGGGGCCTGCCGGCCATCGACCTGAGCACGGTCGCCCTGCTGGCCGCGTTCGCCGCCATCGCCGGCAACGGCGGCCTGACCAACGCGCCGCTGTCGAACTACACGCGCGACCAGGGCTGGGGCATGGGCCGCCACGTCGGGGCGATCCCCAGCATCGTCGGCGGCCGCGAGCTGCGGCTGTCCCACGTCGGGGCGGTCTTCGAGGTCGACGCGACGACGCTGCCCCGCTGGCGGCGCTGGTATCGGCACCTGGTCCGCGACCAGCTGGTCGTCTGGGCGCCCGCGTGCTTCCTGGGCGCGGCGCTGCCGAGCCTGCTGTCGCTGCAGTTCCTGCCGCGCGGGACGCGCGTCACCGAGTGGGCCGCCGCCGGCATGACGGCCGCCGCGGTCGGCGACCACGTCGGCGTGGCGTGGGGCCTCGGCTGGGGGACGACGTTCTGGTACCTGACCCTGCTGTGCGGGTTCCTCACGCTGGGGCCGACGATGGCCGTGACCGTCGACGGCTTCGTGCGCCGCTGGGTCGACGTCTTCTGGACCGCCAGCCACCGGCTCCGCTGCTGGGACCCGGCGCGGATCCGCCGGGTCTACTTCGCCGTGCTCGTGGTCTATGCCGGCTTCGGCGTGCTGATGCTCTGGGTCGGCAAGCCGCTGCAGCTGGTCAAGATCGCGACCAACCTGATGAACTATGCGCTGGGCTTCAGCTGCTGGCACACGCTGTATGTCAACCTCGCCCTGCTGCCCGAGCCGTTGCGGCCCGGCTGGTTCATGAGGGTGGCCCTGGCGGGTGCGGGCCTGTTCTTCCTGGCCCTGGCGACGATCACGACGCTGGCGGCGGTCGGCCTCCTGTAGGGGCCCCGCTGCAGGCGAACCCGGCCCCGCGTCAAGGGCTCGCCGGACCGGGCTCGCACCCGCACTGATCCGCGTCTGCGTGATCTGCCCGCTAAGACGCACGACGTCCATCGGGCTCAGTTGCCGAGGCCCTGGAGGTCCTCCGGCGGCGACCGGGCGAACCGGTCGAGCGTCTCACGGCCCTCCCGGCGCCTCTGCCGTTTCGCCCGGCGGGCACTCGCCCGCCCCCTTCGGATCACGACTGCGGGCCGCGGGCCCGGTTCGCCGGGGGCCGGCTCACCGATCGTCGCGGACGACCTCTCCGTCCTTCATCACAAAGACGGCCTCCCGCAGGGCGTCGATGTCCTCCAGGGGGTTGCCGGGCGTGGCGATGAGGTCGGCGGCCATCCCCCGTCCCAAGGCGCCTCGCTCGCCCTCGACGCCGAGCAGGCGGGCGGCGTCGACGGTCATGGCCCGGAGGATCGCGGCGGGCGGGATGCCAGCCTCCCGGAAGCTATCGGTGAAGAGCAGGGCCGCCGAGCCCCGGGTCTGCCCGGCGACGGGGAAGAAGACGTCGGTGCCAAAGGCGATCGTCACCCCGGCTTCGTGCGCCCTCCGCAGGCGGTCGACGATTTTCTCGGACCTCGTCTCCGCCATCGGTCGGGGCATGCCCTGGGCGTCCCAGAGATCGGCCGGGAAGTCGGTCCCGACGAGGGCGACGTCCCGCTCCCGGGCGAGGTCCAGCAGCTCGTCGGGCATCTCGAAACCGTGCTCGACCGAGGCGACGCCGCCCTCGATCGCGTGGCGGGCGCCGGCCTCGGTGACGCAGTGCGCGGCGACCTTCAGCCCGGCGGCCCCGGCCTCCGCGACGACGAAGGCGGTCTCCCCGACGGAGTCGATGTAGGGCTGGTCGTCGACCACGAGCTTGATGACCCTGGCGCCCCGGAGGATGTTCTGGCGGACGGCCTTCCTCAGATCGTCCCGCGTGTCGGCGTAGAGGTACTCGTGGGGCCCGATCCCAGGGAGTTCCGGGTTGAGCAGCTCCCCGGGGAACTGGCCGCCGGAGGGGCTGATGATCATGCCGGCGTTGATGATGGTCGGGCCGGGGACGAGGCCGTCCTCGACGGCCATCCGCAGGGCGGTGTCGGCGTAGTCGCAGGCGTTGCCCACGTCGCGGACGGTCGTGAACCCGGCCTTGAGCACCTCCCGGGCGTTGCTGGCCCCGACCAGGGCCCGGTAGGCCGCCGGCTGGGTGAGGGTGTTCACGAGGAACTGCTCGCGGAAGCCCATTTCCCCCTGGTTCGTGTGATTGAACCCGCCCTTCACGGTGTAGCAGAGGTGGGTGTGGCAGTCGAAGAGGCCCGGCAGGACCACCGCGTCGGAGAGGTCGATGACGTCCGCGCCGTCGGGGATCTCGACGTCGGGCCCGATGGCCGCGATCTTGCCCCCCTCGACGAGGATGACCTGATCGGTCGTCACCGTGCCCTCGTGGATGTCGATGAGCCGTCCGGCCCTGATGGCGGTGAGCTGGGCCGTGGCGGGCGAGAAGAGCGTGAGCAGCAGCGTGGCGGCGAGGACGTCGGTGCGGTTCGTGGTCATGGGGTGGGCTCCCGGTCGGAGGGGGCGAGGCGCTGGCCACCACTATACCGGCCGGCCCGGCCGCGTCAGCTTGCTGACCACCATCGCTCCGGGACCCATTCGCGGTGCAGCTTCTGCCCCGATTGACGCAGTCGGCCGACGACTACTGGTCGATCGCGTCACCGCGTCGGCTTCAACCCTTCCGGCTGATCCGTATCGGGGGAGGGGCCGTCAACCGGGCCGGCCGCGGGGTCGAGCCGCCTGCCCGATCCGGTCGATGAACAGGTCGTGCCGGCCCGTGAGCGAGCCCGTAGCGGCCCGCTCGGGGCTCCCCGCGGGGCGGCCTCTCGGACTTGAGGTGACGCGATGGACCTCCGAAGTGCGCACGCGATCCGGGTGGCGACTGCCCCGCTCGTCGTGGCTGCCTGTCTGGCCTTCGGCCCGGCGAGGCCCGACCTCGCACTCGCCGGGCCCGCGACGGATGCGGCCGGGCCGTGGGCCCGCACCGGGTCGCTGCTCTACCCGGGCCCCGTCGTCCCGGCCGACGTCGCCGGCGCGGCCCCGGTCGCCCCGCCGCCCGGGCGGCGGGGCGACTTCTGGGTCATCCGCACGGCCGAAGCCCCCCAGGTCATGGGCTCCGACCCCTGGCCCCACCTCCAGGCCTACCGCCTCGACTCGCTCGGCCTGCTCGCCCCGGCCGACCCCGGCGCGCTGCTGACGCAGGCGGCCGGCCGCCCCGTCGTGATCATGGTCCAGGGCAACCTGGTCTGCGGGATGCTCGCCGTGAACACGACCCTGAAGGCGTGGCAGTGGCTCGACGGCGCCGGGGCGATCCCCCGCGACGCGCTGGTCGTCCTCTTCGACTGGCCGAGCGGCAGGGCCCTGCTCGACCCGGCCCGCGACCTGAACGAGAAGTCGCGGCGCGCCTTCGTCGCCGGCTATCACCTGGCGCGGCTGCTCCAGGCGTTCCCCCCGGGCGCCCGCGCCTGCCTGATCGGCCACAGCGAGGGGGGGCGCGTCGTCCCGGCGGCGCTGCACCTGATCGGCGGCGGGGCCCTGAACAGCCAGTCGCTGGACCCGCCGATCGGCCTGCCCGGGCCGCGGCCGCCGCTGCGGCTGCGGGCGGTGCTGATCTCGGGGGCGATCGACCACCACTGGCTCGGCCCGGGCCGCCGGCTGGGGCGGGCGTTGCCGGCGACCGAGGCGGTCCTGGGCCTGTACAACCCGTGCGACCGGGTGCTGGCCCCGTACCCGCTGCTGCCGCGGACCGGGCACCGCCCGGCGATGGGGAGCGTCGGCCTGCTGCCGCGGGACGGACGCCGGCTGGGCCCGCTGCGGGCGCGGTACGCGGGGTTCGACCTGCGCCCGTATGTCGGGGGCTACCACTCGCTGCTCGTGGCGCTGGCCCATCCGCCGGTCGCCTCGCTGATCGCCCCGTATACCTGGGCGGTGCCCCTCCCGTAGACGAGGCGGCGTTGAGTCGGTGGCTGCCGGCGCCCTACCCCTGTATCCTCCCCCGCCCGACGGCCCCGAGTCGCCCGGTCGCCCATCCCGGCGCGGCGGGTGGGTTGCATCGGCGGCCTCGTCGCAGGCGTTCGGGCGGCCGTCGACGGGCACGAGGCCGGACTTCACGGGCCGGGCCTACGCGCCCCGCGCCAGGGGCGATCGCTCGTACCGGCCGAGCAGGTCGACCGGGTCGCGGTAGACGGCGACGCACCCGGCGGCCCGGAGCTGCTCCTCGGGCCAGCCGCCACAGGTCAGCCCCACGGCGCGGATGCCGGCCTTGGCGGCGGCCTCGGCGTCGTAGGGGGTGTCGCCCACGACGAGGACCTCGTCGGGCCCGAGGCCGCCGAGCCGGCCCAGGGCCGCCTGGAAGATGTCGGGGTGCGGCTTGGACCGCTCGGCGTCGTCGGAGGAGGACTCGGCCTCGATCAGGTCGCCGACCCGGGTGATGCGATTGTAGGCCTCCAGCTCATCCCCCCTGGCCGAGGAGGCCAGGGCCAGCCGCTTGCCGTCGGCCCGGAGCCGCTCGAAAAGCTCCCGAACCGAGGGGAACGCGCGGTCCTCGGGCAAGTAGACGCGCTTGTAGTGGTCGCTCCGGTAGGCCTCGATCTGCTCGCCGCGGTCCCGGACGACGTCCTCGGGGAGGAGGGCGGGCAGGAGCTGGTCGCCGCCCTTGCCGATCTGGGCGCGGACGCAATCGAAGGGGATCTCGCGGCCGAAGTGGCGGAACGTCTCCTGCCAGGCCCGGGCGTGCAGGTCGACCGAGTCGACCAGCGTGCCGTCGATGTCGAAGATCACGCCCCGGATCACGGGCCACCTCCCCCCGGGGACCCCCCCGGTCCCCAGGGAGCGCAGAGGGCCAGCAAGGCCCATACCGCGACGGCATCGTCGTGCGAGGGATGCGGCCGGGGGTCGACGGGGGTATCGGATCGGAGCACCGTCTGCAAGGTCATGATCCGTGCGTCCCCTGCCCCCGATCACGCACTAATTAGATAACAAGATAATATGTATGTGTCCCGGGAATCCGTGGGGCGGCCCCTCGACTCCGTGGCCACCGAGGTCACAGGGACGCCGCCCGCCGACATCGCATTCACGGGGCCGCCTCCGGGTCATCCGGGGCCGCCGCCGGCCGGGTCCCGACGGTGACCCGCACCGTGTCCGCCGACCCCGCCGCCGGTCGGGTCGCGATGCGGCCCAGCTCCAGGGGCACCTCCACTGTCGCCTCCCTCGTGGCGGCATCCAGGGCCAGCTCGCCGACGTCGATCGGCCGGGTCTCCACGGCCTCCAGCCTCCCCTCCATGCCCCGCGGCACGCGGACGGTCACCGTCGCCGGCTCCACCCGCGGCGGCGTGAACGCGAAGCCCGGCGGCGGCCGGCCTTCGAGGCGAGGGCGGACCGGCAGCGTCAGCTCGACCCGCTCGCCCAGCCGCACGCTCAACCCCGGGTCCGCCCGCGACCATTCCACCCCCACCGGCAGCTCCACGGCCATGTCCCCCCGCTCGATCGCGTAGCGGCCCCCGCGCTCGGCCCCCGACAGGTCGACCGAGATCGTGACCCGATCCGGCGACAGGCCGTCGATCAGCGTCCGCTTGCCCCGGAGCTGCAGGTCAATCGCCTCGGGCGGGTCGATCAGCTCCAGCGACTCCGGGAGGCCGCGGAAGTTGACCGAGGCGGTGACGGTCCGCCGGGCGACCTGCTGGCGGTCGTAGAGGGCCCACAGCGTCGCGACCGCCAGCGTCGTCAGCAGGAAGCCGGCGGCCGAGGAGACCAGCCTCGGAGCCCGGCCGCGGTGGGCCTCGGCCCCCGCCTCGACTCGCGGGGAGGCGTCCAGGGCCCGCTCCAGCTCCTCGGGGGAGGCGATGGGCTCGACGCGGCCGTCCCGGGCCAGGGCCACCTCGCCGCGCTCCTCGGAGACGACGAGCACGACCGCATCGCAGCGCTCGCTCAGGCCCACGGCCGCGCGGTGGCGGGTGCCGAACGCCGCCGGGAGGCCGTCGCGGGTCGACAGGGGCAGGAAGGTCCCGACGCGGTCGATCCGGCCGCCCCGCACCAGGGCGGCGCCGTCGTGGACGGGGCTGCCCTTGGCGAAGAGGCTCTCGACCAGGGGCACGCTGAAGCGGGCATCGACCCGCGTCCCCTCGCGGGCGAGCTTGTCCAGGCGGTCGCGGCCCTCGAAGGCCAGCAGGGCGCCGGTGCGGGAGGCGGCCAGGCGGAAGGCGGCCTCGGCCACCGCCGGCAGGTCGATCGCCCCGGCCCGCGTGGGGCGGCCGGCCAGCAGGCGGAGGGGGCTGGAGCGGACCAGGACGTCGCGGATCTCGTCGCGGAAGACGACGATCAGGGCGACGGGGGCCAGCGCGTTGAGGGCGCCGAGGAACCAGGCGGTCAGCTCCAGTCCGGCGTGGCGGGCGACATGCCAGAGGGCCCAGAGGGCGGCCAGGGCCAGGAGCACCTGCGGTGCGCGCGTGCCGCGGGCCAGGAGGATGAGGCGGTGGGCGAGGTAGCTGAGGATCAGGACGTCGGCCACGTCGCGCCAGCCGGGGTCGGGGAGGAGGGCCATGGCGGCCTCCGAGTCGGGTGGGCGGGATCGGGCCGCGGTGCCGACCCACGAGCATCTCGGGCGGGTCGAGCGGGAGGCCCGAGGCTGAGCGGCAGACGCGCCCCGGACCGGAGCCGGCTCCGCCGCCCCCCGCAGACCAGGATAGCTGCTCGGAGGACCGGGACCCAACGGGGCCCGACGGCCGTGCGTCCTCACCAGCCCGGCGGTGCGCATCCTGCCCAGAATCGCGCACCCGGTTGTCGGCCGACCAGAAACGGTTTGGCTCATGGGGCCGAATCCGTGCCCGGCATCTTGACGACCGTTTCCGAAGGCGTTCGCATCGAGGGAGATCCGTCGCATCACGCGGAGGGCCCCGCCATGGACCTCCCCTGATCGACTTCCTGGACGAGGACGCCTGCTACCGCAAGCTGGTCGAACTGCTGCACCCCGGGGGGTTGGCCTGCCCCAGGTGCGGCCGACGGGAGCGGCTGGGCATCCACAGCCGCCACCGGGAGCCGGTCCTGGAGTACCAGTGCGGTCATCGCGGCCGGGTCTTCAACGCCTGGACCGGGGCCGCCCTGCAGGGGACGCACCCCCGCCCCGGCCAACTGCTGCTGATCCTCCACGGCGTCGCCACGGGCGAGCCCACCGCCCGGATGGCGCGCGAGCCGGGCTGCGACCGCAAGCACCTGCTGGAGCTGCGGCGCCGGCTCCAGGACAACGCCCGGCTCGGGCTGGACCGCAACCCGCTGGATGACGCCGTGGTCGAGGCCGACGAGATGGATCAGGACGCGGGGGAAGAAAGGCATCCCGCATCGCGACCCGGCCGACCCGCCGCGGCGGCGGGCCAATCGCCGCCGCGGGCACGGCACCTTCGCCGATGACCGCCCGCCGATCGCCGGCGTGGTCGGGCGGCGGTCGGGTGAATTCCGCTCGGAGGTCCTGGGTCACGCCAACGCGGCGGAGTTGGAGGAGGTCATCGACTGCGCGACGTTGGAGGGGACGGTGGTCGACAGCGACGAGTGGAAGGGGTACAACGGCTTGCCCCGGATGGGGCGGGTGCGCGTGACGGTGGACCATTGGGGGCCGAAGTCCACCTGGGCGCGGGACGACGACGGGGACGGGGTCCGCGAGGTGCACTGCGACACGCAGGAGGGGATCTGGACACACGTCCGGGACTTCCTGAGGCGGTTCTATGGCGTGAGCGAGTGGTACCTGGCCCGGTATCAGGCGGTCTTCCAGTGGGGGTTCGAGATTAAGTCCGTCACCGATGAATTCCTGCGAGTCCTGCTGGGGAGACCCCCGAGCATGGATTCGGCCCCATGAGCCAACGGTTTTGATGTAGGACGAGGCGGGGGCCGCGTCCCAGGGATTGCAGGGCCGACGCGATCCGGTGTCGCATCGTCAAGAGATCAGGAGCCCCAACGCCTCCGCCTCGTCGGTGCAGATGTCGAACACGTCCTCCAGATGGGTGATCCGAAACATGTCCCGGAGCAGCGGGTCCAGGCCGCAGAACTGGATGCGCCCGCACGCCGGGGCGAACTTCCTTTGGAGATCGGCAAGGATGCCCAGCACGTCGCTGGACATGTACCGCACGCCGGTGAAGTTCAGCAGCAGCCGTGCGTAGCCGCCCCCCTTCGATCAGGCACTTGAGCTGCTCGCCCACCGCCTGGACGTCCGCCTCCGCGAAGAGCAACTCCGCGTCCACGAGGCGGACGATCGCCGTCCGCTCGATGGCCTGCACCCGCAGCCGTCGAACTGCCCCGCGGATCAACCCGCCCGTCGGTCTCGATGCCTTGCGACATGGCTGTTCCCCCTTCAGGAGCGACGCTCGCTAACGGGTCCCGGGCAGAGGCCTCATGGAGGAGGACGATCTTCCGCCCGTCCCCTGGGGCATGCGAGAATCCCGGTTGCGCCCCTCACACGATTCCGGCGAATTCGCGAGGAACGAGATGGGCACCGAGCCGCGGGGTGATCTGCTACCTCTTCGCCGCCGCGTCCCGAACCATGCGCCAGGTCCTGGTCGACCACGCCCGCCGCCGCCGGGCCCGCAAGCGCGACGGCGACCGCATCCGGGTGCCCCTGGACCGGGCGCTGGCCGGCTTCGAGGAACGAGGCCTGGACGTCATCGCCCTGCACGAGGCCCTCGAACGCCTGACGCAGGAGCACCCCCGGCAGGCCCAGGTCGTCGACCTCCGCTACTTCGGCGGGCTGTCGGTCCCCGAGGTCGCCGCCACGCTGGGGGTCTCGGACACGACCGTCGAGGCCGACTGGCAGTTCGCGCGCGCCTGGCTGCGGGGGCGACTCGGGGGCTCGGGGCAATGACTCCGGGAGGCGACCAGCGGATCGCGGCCATCTTCGAGGCCGCCCGGGGGTGCGACCCGGCCGGGCGTGCCGCCCTGCTCGATGGGCTGTGCGGAGGCGACGCCGCGCTGCGCGCCGCGGTCGAGCGGCTGCTGGCCGACGACGCGCGGGCCAGCCGGGACCACTTCCTGACGACCGCGGACCCGAGGGGGCGGGAGGCGGACGCCGAGCGGCCCTCCCCGATGCGGCTGCGCGGCCTGGAGGTGCACCTCATCTGCCCGCACTGCCGCAACCCCATCGAGCTGGTCGGCCTGCCCGCCGAGGCCGAGGTCCTCTGCCCGGCCTGCGGCTCGACCTTCCGCCTGGAGCGGGAGTCCACCGCGTCCTGGAGCCCGCGCGGGGGTCAGCGGCTGGACCGCTTCGAGCTGATCGAGGCCGTCGGGTCCGGGGCCTTCGGCACCGTGTACCGGGCACGCGATCCAGGGTACCGCCCAGATTGCTGCGAAAATATGCTCTAAGGTCGCCGACCGCGAGCCTGCCTCTTCGTGGCCCCTTTCGGAGTCTCCGGGGCGAGTCCTCGGGCCCGGATGAAGTGCCGGAGGTTGGTCGTCGACACATCCAGCATCTTCGCGAGCGACCGCTTGGAGACCGCCTTCTCCAGCAGCTTCCGGATCTCCTCTTCCTTGCCGTCGAGCTTTGACCGGCCCAGCGAGCCCTTGGGGCGACCGAGCAAGCGGCCCCGGGCCCGGGCGGCCGCCAGCCCTTCCTTGGTCCGCTCCGAGATCAGGTCCCGCTCCACCTCGGCGAACAGCCCGAACAGGGCGATCATCACCTTGGTCTGAAGGTCCTGCTTCCCTTCGAAGCGGATCCCTTCCTTGATCGCCGTGAAGCGGACCCTCCGCTTGACCAGCTCGTCGACGAGCTGGATCACCTGGCCCAGGCTGCGACCCAGGCGGGACAGCTCGCTGACGACCAGGCGGTCACCCGCCTCCAGCGCCCCCAGCAACTCCTCGATCCGCCTCTGGTCCGGCCCCTTCCGTGAGGAGGCCTGCGCCTCGACGAAGCGATCGACGGCGAACCGCTTCTGCCGCGCGTGGTCGAGGATGGCCAGCTTCTGGTTGGCCAGGTCCTGGGAGCCGGTCGAGACGCGCAGGTAGGCGACGGTTTTCATGGCAAGGGCTACGAAAAGGCCGAATGGCGATTTTATTTCGCGAACACGGACCATAAATCCCTGCTCGTTCTATGGTCAACTATGGGCCAACAAGACGCCCGTTTTTCTAGACCACGCGGGGCCGCCCATGGCGACGCTCTCGTTCGCGCGGGCGCAGATGGTGCGCGATGCGACCCTGACCGATGCCGACCTGGCCGAGGTCGCCCGGTGCCGTCGCGAACACAACCGCCTCGGGTTCGCCTATCAGCTCGGCTTCGTCCGGCTCTTCGGCCGCTTCCCAGCCCAGCAACCCCTGGAGATCTGCGACGAACTCCTGGGTTTCGTCGCCCTGCAACTGGGCATCGACGCGACCCGGTTCGAGGGGTACGCCGCCCGGCAGCATACGGTCTCGGACCATCAGGCAAGCATCCGAGACCACCTGAGGCTCGCCGTCTTCGACGCCGACCAGGCCGCGGCCCTGGCACGCTTCGTCTTCGAGGAATCCTGCCGCCTGGAGCAGACGGCCGCGCTGCTGGCCCGGGCCCGCGAATTCCTCAAGGAGCGACGCGTGCTGCTCCCCGCCGAGTCGGCCCTGCTGCGCCTGGTCGGCGAGCAGAGGAAGCAGGCCCGCGAGCACATCGTCTCCAGGCTGGCCGGTGGCCTTTCCCCCGGCGTGGCCCGGGCTCTCGACGGCTTGCTGGAGGTGAAGGAGGGCGAGGCCACCTCCCGGCTCCAGGCCCTCAAGGCCAACCCGGCCAGGCCCTCGGCCGGCGCCATGCAGGCCCTGGCCGACAAGCTGGCCGCGATCGAGGCGATGGGCGTCCTGGCCGTCGACCTGTCCTGGCTCAACGCCAACTACCAACGCGCCCTGTACCACTACGTCCGCAAGTGCTCGGCGGACCGGCTGCGGGAGGCGGTGCCGCCCCGTCGCCGCGCGGCTCTGGTCTGCTTCCTGCGGCAGAGCTACCGCGACGCCATCGATTCGGCGGTGGACATGTTCGACAAGCTCCTCACCCGGACCCAGACCCGGGCCGAGCACGAACCGAGCGACCAGATGCGTCGCCAGCGCCAGACGATCAAGACGGCCCTGGCCGCGCTGCGGTCCCTGGGGACGATCCTCCTCGACGACACCATCGGCGACGCCGCATTGCGGTCGCGGCTGTTCGCCGTCGTGCCCCGCGAGGAACTCGCGGCCCAGGTGGCGGGACTGGACGAGTGGGTCACCGGTGCCCGGAGCGACGTGTTCCACGGCCTCGTCCGGCGGTTCGCCCACCTGCGGCAGTACGCGCCGATCCTGCTCCGCACCCTGGAGTTCTTCCCCGACGCCGGCGCCGGCGATGTCCCCTGCCTGGAGGCCCTCCGGGTCCTCAAGGAGATGAACGCGGATTCCCGGCGCAAGCTCCCCGACGACGCCCCCACGGACTTCATCCCGAGGCGGTTGCTGCCCCTGGTCGTGACCGACGGCAAGCCGGACCGCAAGGCCTGGGAGTGCGCCTTGCTGCTGAAGCTCAAGGACGACTTGCGATCGGGCAACCTCTCGGTCAAGCACGGCAAGCGGTTCGGCCGGTTCGAGGACTACTTCCTGCCCGGGGAGCGCTGGGAGCCGCTGCGGCAGCCCTTCTTCCGGCGGTCCGGCCTGCCCGCCGACCCCGGGGATGTCCCCGGTCACCTGACGAAGCGCCTCGACGCGGCCTACGACCTGTTCCTCGCGACGGCGCCCGCGAACAGCTACGCCACGGCGGATGAGGACGGCTGGCATCTCTCCACCGACGCCACCGAGGCCCCGGACGCCGAGGCCCAGGGGCGGCTGGGAGAGCTCCGCCGGTGGCTGTCCGAGCACATGCGGACGGTGCGCCTGCCCGACCTGCTCATCGAGGTCGACAACGACCTGCGGTTCACCGACCACTTCCTGCCGCCGGCCCAGCGCGGGGGGCGTGACGCGGAGGACGTGTGCACGCTCCTGGCCGTCGTGCTGGCGCACGGCTGCAACCTCGGCCTGCACACGATGGCCCGGATCACCCAGGGCGTCACCTACAAGCAGCTCAAGCGGGTCAGCGATTGGCAGATGACCGAGGAGGCGCAGCGTGCCGCCCTCGCGGCCCTGGTGCACGCCATCTCCCGCCTCGACGCCACGCTGCACTGGGGCGACGGCCGGACCTCGGCCAGCGACGGGCAGCGGTTCGCCCTGCCCCGCAAGGTCCTGCAGCAGACCTACAGCACCCGGTTCAGCGACTTCGCCTTGGAGTTCTACTCCTTCGTCGCCGACAACTACGCGCCGTTCTACAGCCTGCCCATCGAATGCACCGACCGGGACTCGGCCTTCGTGCTCGACGGGCTCTGCTACAACGAGAGCGACCTGGAGCTGGAGGAGCACTACACCGACACGCACGGCTACACGGAGATCAACTTCGCGGCGTTCGCCATGCTGGGCCGCCGGTTCTGCCCGCGCATCCGCGGCCTCCGGAAGCAACGCCTCTACCGCCTCGACGCCGGGCGCGACTACGGGCCGCTGGCCGGCCTGGTGAGCCGCGCCGATCGCACGATCGACCCGCAGGTCATCGTCGAGCAGTGGGACCGGATGGGCCAGTTCTACGCGTCGCTGGAGCGCGGCCACACGACCGCCTCGGTGGCGCTGAAGCGCCTGGCCTCGTGCACGGCCAAGAACCGCTTCTACCGGGCCAATCGCGACCTGGGCCGGATCTTCAAGACCGAGTTCCTGCTGAGCTACCTGTGCGAGCCGCAGCTGCGGTCGCGGATCCGGCGGGGCCTGCTGAAGGTCGAGCAGCTGCACGCCCTGGCCCGGGACGTCTATTACGGCCGGCGGGGCCGGATCAACGCCCGGGAGCTACACGAGCAGATGAACTCGTGCAGCTGCCTGACGCTGATCCTGGCGTGCGTGATCTACTGGCAGGCCAAGGAGATCTCGCGGGTCGTGCGCTGGTGCCAGCCCGAGGACGACAAGGACAAGCTCGACATCGCGCTGTTGGAGCACGTCAGCCCCATCGAGTGGGACAACGTGATCCTGTACGGGCAGTACGTCCTGGACCGCGCCCAGGTCCGCTGACGGGCGTCCTTAGAGCATATTTTCGCAGCAATCTGGGCGGTACCCTTCCATGCGTTCCTGGAGATCCGGGAGCGGGCCAAGCACCTGAAGGAGACCTTCGATGCCCTCCGGGGGCGGGTCTGGGGTGCGTATCACGCCCCGGATGCCCGCACCTTCTCGCAACGGCTTCGCCGGCTGCGGGAGGGGGCCCCGAAGCACATCGACAAGCCGATCGTGCGGGAGAAGGTGCTGTCACTGTGCGAGGAGCGCGAGGCGTTCGCCCTGGCCTACGCCCATCCCGGCTGCCCTCGGACGAGCAACCCGGTGGACCGGCTGTTGCGACGGCTCGACTGCCACCTGTCCTGCACGCAGCAACTGCACGGCAAATCGGCAGCGGCTGAGCAGGGGTTGCGAGGTTGGGCGTTGATCCACAACTTCGCCCCGATGTGCCCTTGGACGGTCCGAGAGACCCCCGAGTTGAGGAGCCCGGCGGAACGGCTCAACGGGAAGCGGTATCACCCCGACTGGCTCCAGAACCTGCTGATCTCGGCCTCACTCGGAGGGGATCGCAGGGCTCCCCGAAATCCGTGATAAGCAGCAGACTTTTTCTCTGACAACCGGCCGGGAGCCCCGGACCCCTCAAGTGCGGTGGAGATCCTCTACGCCTTGGCGCTGAGCCCCGACGGCCGCCGTGTCGCCGTCGCACGCGACGACAAGACGGTCCAGGTGGTGGACCTAGCCACCGGCCGGACATTCCTTACCCTCCGTGGCTCCACCGGCAATGTTTTCGGTGTGAAGTTCAGCCCCGACGGGACGCTTCTCGCCACCACCAGCGCGCCCCGGGAGGTAAAGGTCTGGGACGCTGCCTCCGGCCAGGAACGCTTCAGCCTGAACATTCCGTCGCGCCACCTCTCATTCAGTCCCGACAGCCAACGGCTCGCCACCAACATCGGCGATACCGCGAGGATCTGGGATGTGGCCACCGGTCAGGTACGCCTGGCCCTCAAGGGCCTTGCCGGTGGCGTCGAGAGCGTGGCCTTCACCGCCGACGGAACACGCATCGCCACCACAGGCAACGGGACCGTCGAGCTTTGGGATGCGGCCACGGGTCAGGAACTCGTGAGTCTCAAGGGCCATTCCGGAGTGATTTGGGCCGCGGCCTTCAGCCCCGATGGCGAGCGGATCGCCACCGCCAGCGCCGACGGGACGGTGCGGCTCTGGGACACGTTTACGGGCCAGGAGTTGCTGACCTTCCGGGGGCACGCTGGTCCCGTCACTGGCGTGGCATTCAACCGCGACGGCTCGTGGATCGCCTCGACCGGGTGGGATGATTCTGTGATGGTTTGGGAAGTACTCGGATCGGCCGTTCTCACGCCGTTAGAGCGGCGGTCGCAGATGGAGAAGCGCTGGGCATCCTGGCAACGCCGCGAGGCCGAGGTCTGTGAGCGCAAGAAGCAGTGGTTCGCCGCCGTCTGGCACCTGAACCAGCTCCTGGCGCGGACCCCAGACGATACCGCTCTTCGTGCCCGCCGCGACGCCGCCCAAGCTCGGCTCGACGACGAAGAGAGACGAAGACAAAGCCAAACGCCCGCATCCGCACTGCCGGAAGACGTCTTCGCCAAGTATAGGTCACTCCTTCGGATGGCTAGCTCCCTTCTTCTCAGGTTTACGGATTCGATTTCACTTTGAGTTCGCCTTCCGCCCCCATCGACGCACCGGGCACCGATCCCACAGAAATCCCTGGGGGATCGGCGCCCACACCGCTTCCCATCGGGTCGGACGCGGCCCGGAGCGACATCTGATCGACGAGGAATCACCCGTTGACGGCCGGCGCGGATCCGCTGACTCCGCAGCGGGAAGCGTCGAACACCCCGCCGGCGAGTCCTCGAGGGTCCGCGTCTCCGACACCGGAGGACGCAGCCGCTGCACGTCTCATCCACCCGGCATCCGGCCCAGCTGCCTGGGTCCATCGGCCCGCCGGCACGACAGCAAGCCGATGGTTCAGGATGCCCCGGTCTCTGCGCCTCGACGACCCTGGATGTCCTCGGTCGGCCGCGATATCATCGTGATATCGACTGCCCTGCCCCGGAGGCCGCCATGCCCGACGTGCTCGTCCGCGACCTCGACGACGCCTCGCTGGAGCGGCTCAAGGGCCGGGCCCGGGCCCACGGCCGCTCGCTGGGGGCCGAGCTGCGGCTGATCCTCCAGCAGGCCGCCCGCCAGGCCGACCTGGCCACGGCGCGGGCCCGGGCCGAGCAGATGACCCGCCGGCTGGCCGATCGCCGCCACACCGACGGCGTCGAGCTGCTGGGCGAGGATCGCCGGCGATGAGCGACGCCGGGGAGCCGGAGGAGGTCGAGGAGCCCGGCGGCCCGCCCCCGACGCCGACCGACCTGGTCGTCGACGCCGTGGTGGCGCTGAAGTGGTACGTGCCCGAGCCGTACGAGGCCGAGGCCAAGCGGCTGCTCGACCCGGCCTACGCCCTGCACGTGCCGGAGCTGTTCTTCGCCGAGGTCGGCAACATCATCTGGAAGAAGGCCCGGGTGCTGAGGCCGGCGGAGCTGACGGTGGAGGAAGGGCGGGAGATCCTGGGCCTGCTGAGTGAGGTGCCGCTGGCGGCGCACCGGTTGGGCCCGCTGCTGGGGTCGGCCTACGAGCTGGCGACCGGCCCGGGCCGGTCGACGGTGTACGACTGCTGCTACCTGGCGCTGGCGGTGGCGTTGGACTGCCGGCTGGTGACGGCGGACCGGCCGTTCTACGAAGCGCAACGAGGGGGCCCGCACGGGGGCCGCCTGGTCTGGGTGTCCGACCCGCTTTGAAGCGATCGCCGGAGCCGTGGTGGCCCCGGATCGGTCCGTCGAGACGCGGTTCGCTTCCTGCCCTGATTCGCGCACCTGGGCGTGGGGCGGCCGAAGTTGGATCTGATGTGCCGGCACGCGGTAATTTAGCCGATCAGTCCTTCGGCCCGGCCCGGGCCCGGCCGCCCTCGATGCGGGTCGAGTGAGTGGCCGGGAGGTCGAGTTCGGTCCGGCCCGCCCGGATGGCGACCCGAGACGGGACGGTCGCCTCGGCGACCCGGGTGATCCCACCCCTGCCGATCGCCCGGGCCTCGGCGGCGGCCCAGAGGCGACGTGCCCGCCCATCGAGGAAAGGCTCGGGGCCGGCGTACTTCGACTTGATGGCCTGCACGGTGGGGTTCGACATGCAGGCCATCCTGCCGAGCCAAGCTGCGTATCGGACGGTTCATCCCGGCGAAAGACCTTAGGTGTCTCCTCCCGAGTATCCTGCTGCCCGGCTCCGCGATGACTTCACGATTGTCGTGGCGCACGTCGAGCTGATGCGGACCCGCGGGCCGGGGGCGTGGCCTCGTGGCGGAGTGGCCGGGATGCCGCGAGTGCGGCCCCCCGCAAGGGGCGGGTCGGCGGGACGATCGGCCTCCCGCCGGCGCGACCGACGTCCCGGGCACGAGGCCCGCCCTCGTCCGGCGGCCGGCCGTCGGGCGGGGCGGCAGTTCGCGCGGGCCGGCCCACGGCGATCGGGGAGGATCGCCGGCGGGAGGGGCTTGCCTTTGGTGCCGGCGCCGGGCTATGGTCGCTTCTGATCGGGTGTCGTGCGTCCCGATCCGGGGGTGGGCCGGGCCCGCCGGCGATTGACACATCGACGCCCCGAGGGGCCGCCGATCTCGCCATCGCGTCGCCCCCCTCCCCTCGACGTCTCCGGCCGGCCAGATTCCGCGAGTTGCCCGGCCAACGGCCCCGGACCCGGGGCCCCGGGCCCACTCCGGCCGGCGTGCTGGTCCAACGCCCTCCCCCCGTCGCGTGTGGGCCGAGGGCCGGGCGAAGGCGAGCCCGTCGTCCCTGTCGCTCGGCGGAGGGTCGTCGGCATGAGGTCCATCCTCCCGGGGGCGTCCCGCGGCGCCCGGATCCTGGCGGTCTCCGCCGCGACGCTCGCGGCCGGCTGCGCGCCGCCGGGCGCGGTCAACGAGCGCAACGTCGTCGAGTCGACGCCCACGTCGACCGTCGCCCCGTACGCCGAGACCCCGGACGCCCATCATCAGCATATGGTCGAGCGGATGAAGGGCATGTCGCAGGGGGGGAGGGAATCCTACCGGGGCCAGCAATGACGCGGCCAGGCCGCACCGGGGGGCCGGCCGCCGCCACGGAGGTCGTGCCCGCGACCGGGCGGGACGCGTCGGGACGCCACCGGCCGGGGAGGTCGGTCGGGAGACGATCATCATCGGGGAGGGACTTCGCATGCGTCGAGCCCATCGCGCCTTCACGCTGATCGAGCTGCTGGTGGTCATCGCCATCATCGGCGTGCTGATCGCCCTCTTGCTGCCGGCCGTCCAGTCGGCCCGCGAGGCCGCCCGGCGGATGCAGTGCACGAACAACCTCAAGCAGATCGGCCTGGCCCTGCACAACTACATCGACGCGAACGGGGCCGTCCCGCCGATCACCACGGACGTGCGCCCTAACGCCGTCGGGGACTTCGAGCTGGGGAACTTCCTCACCGACCCGTATCAGAACTACTCGCCCCTGGCCCGGCTGCTGCCGTACCTGGAGCTCCAGACGGTCTACAACTCGGTCAACCTCCTCGTGCCGGCGCGGTACGGCGGCTGGGACAACGACCCGACGTACGACCTCGGGGCGAACGGCGGCCCCGTGGCCCCGATCCAGATGACGGCGATCACGACCCAGGTCTCCGTCTTCCTCTGCCCGTCCGATCCCAACCCCGGGACCTTCGGCCAGCTCAACGTCGGCGGCACCGCCCGGCCGGTCGGCTCGTTCAACTACCCCTACAACGTGGGCCTGAACCGGAACATCAACGGCTGGAAGTCCAACGGGCCCTACTACGTCGCCAGCGACTGGGATTCGGACTGCAACCGCGTGATCACCACGGCGAGCTTCACCGACGGCATGAGCGGCACGGCGATCTTCAGCGAGTGGGTCAAGGGGCCGGGCCAGGCCGGGGGCGACCCGGGCCTGGGGATGGTCTACGTCGGCCCCGAGTCGTGGTCCAACGAGGAGCTCGGGCCCGTCGTCGGCGACCGGGCCAACGCCCTGCTCTGCCAGGCCTCGACGGTGGAGCAGTGGGCCGAGAAGGGGTCGTGGTGGCTCTACGGCGGCACGAGCATCTACTCGCACACCGTCACGCCCAACAAGAAGGCCTGCGACTACGCCAACGACACGCACCAGGACGTGCGCGGCTCGATCACCATGGTCAACGCCAGCTCCTACCACCCGGGCGGCGTCAACATCCTCTTCGCCGACGGCTCGGTGCGATTCGTCAAGGACACCGTCGACCACGTCCCCTACTACGCGATCGCGACCCACCGGGGTGGCGAGGTCGTCAGCGCCGACGCTTACTGATCGGCCGACCCGCCCGGCCGACGCACCTCGGGCCGGGTGGGCATGATCGATCGACGCGAGCCACCGCCGATGAACACCGCCCCGACCGATGTCGAAGCCCGGCAGCCCGGGAGGGCCGCCGCCGGTCCTCCGGGCTCCCCGGGGGGGTGGTGGGCCTCGACCGCGGCGGGCCGGATCGCCCTGCTGTCGGCGCTGCTGGCCGTGACGGCCTGGAATGTCACCCGCTCCGCCGCCCTGGGCGAGGCCGAGGGGGCCGACCGGCGGGGGGATGACGTGACCGCACTCCAGCGGGCGCTGGACCACCTCGATCGCCGCCCCTGGAGTCGACGGGCGGCCCGGGTCGCCGCACTCTGCCTCAGCCGGCTCGACTTCGCCGTGCTCGCCGAGCCGTACTACCGCCGCGCCGGCGCGCTCGACCTCGACGACCTACACGTCCGGGCTTTCGGGCTGGTCCGGGGGAACCATCGGCTCCGGGCCGAGGCCACCTACCAGGCGATCCTCCGCCGGTGGCCGGACGACCCGACCGCCCTCCGCCGACTTGGCGCCGAGCTGATCACCATGATGCGCTGGGACGAGGCCCGGGCGGTGGCCGATCGCCTCGCCCGGACGCCGGCCGGCGAGGTCGACGGCCTGGCGATGATCGGGGCCATCGAGCACCATCGCCGGCGGCGATCGGCCGCGATTGCGGCCTATCGCCGCGTGCTGGAGGTCGACCCGGGGCTCCGCCGGCTGCCGGCCGACCCCGCATTCCGGCGTGTCTTCTGGGCCCAGCTGACCGAGGACCTCCTGGCGACCGGGAGGGCCTCGGAGGCGAGGATGATGCTGGAGGCCGCCCCCTCATCCGACCGCGGCCCGGCCCTCCAATGGCTCCTGGGCCGGGCCTGCTTCCAGGACGGGGCGCTCGACGAGGCCGGCCGGCGCTGGGAGGCCGCGACCCTGGGCGACCCCGGCCTGGCCGACGCCTGGGTCGACCTCGGCCGCCTGGCCCTCGTCCGGGGCCGCCCGGGGGAGGCGATCGCCCCCCTGGAGCGGGCGGCGGCGCTGGCCCCCGGGTCGCTCGCCGCCGCCCACCACCTCGCCCAGGCCCATCGACGCCTCGGGCAGGTCGATCGGGCCGAACGCTACCAGGCGATCGCCGACCGGATCCGACGCGGGCCCTCCCCCGGGGAGGCACCCGAGGACATGCCGCCGCTCCAGCCCCCCGCGGCGACGGCGTCCCCGGGGCCATGAAGATGAACGAGCGCGGACGTCGAGAGCCGTCGATCGTTCCCCCCTGGTGTGCCGCCGGCTCCGACCCGGCGCCGGCGGCTACCCGGACGCAAGGGGGAGGCCCTACGCCCCGGCCGGCACGCCATCGGATCGGGGAGCGGGCCACCCGCCTGGGGTTTCGCGCCGTCGCCCTCTGCCTGATCAGCTTCAATCTCTGGTGGTTTGCCCGGGACGCCCGGCCGTTGCCCGGCCCGGGCGTCATCGGTCGCATGATGGCGAGGGGGGACCATCGGCGGGCCGAGGGCACGCTCCTGGCGCATCTCCGACGATCCCCCCGGGACGGCCGGGCCCGGATGCTGCTGGCGAGGTCGATGGCGGCCCGGGGGGACTTGCCCGGCGCGGCCGGGCAACTACACCGCGTCCCCGATTGGTGGCCGACGAAGCGTGAGGCGTTGTTCCTCGAGGGCGAGTCGTACCTGAGGGTCGACCGCGCCCGGGACGCCGAGGCCGCCTGGAGGGCCTGCATCGCGGCCGACCCGCTCCACCCGACGCCGATGGCCTACCATCGGGCGGCGGCCGAGCGGCTGGTCGAGCTCTACGCCACGCAGGGGCGCTGGGACGAGGCCAACGCGGTGCTCTGGGGGCTGTACGAGGCGGTCGGGCCGGCCGACCGCCCGAATGTCCTGATCATGAGGCTGCGGGTCGAGGTCGAGCGCATCTCGGCCGAGACTCGGGTCGCTCGCCTGCGACGGTTTGTCGCGGCCGACCCGGACGACTGGGAATCGCGCCTCGGGCTGGCCCGTGCGGACTGGGAGCTGGGCCGCCGGGGCGAGGCGACCCGGGGGACGCTGGCCTGCATCGAGGCGCGGCCGGACGACCTCCGGCCCCGGTGCGACCTCCTGGAGATCCACCGCGACCGAGGCGATCGGGCGGGCCTGGTCGCGGCCCTCGCCGAGCTGCCGGGCGGGGCCGTCGGGGACGGCCGGATCTGGTCCCATCGCGGCCTGGCCCTCCTGGCCTCGGGCGAGGTCGGGGCGGCCGCCGACGCGTTCCGGCGCGCCGTCGCGCTGCGCCCCTCCGACGAGCAGCTCCTCTACCGGCTCGCGCTGGCGGAGCGGCGGGCGGGTCGGCGTGAGGAGGCCGATCTCCTGATGGCCCGGAGGAGGGCCGTGCTCGACGCCCGAGACGGCTTCCACGACGCACTCCAGGCCTACAGCCGGGTCGTACCGCCGGGCAGCGGCGTCCCGCAGGATGACGCGGGCGAGACCGAGAGGCTGGCGTCGCTCTGCGACGCCCTCGGTCTGGGGCGGGAGGCCCGGGCCCTGCGCTCCTTCGCCACGGAGGCGATGCCGCCCCCCGGCCCGTGAGCGATCCGGCCCCGATGGCGGCGGGGCGGACGTGGCCCACGCCGGACTCGTCCCGGCCGTCGGGCGTGGAGAGGAGGGCCGGGGCGAGGGCCGTGCCGGCATCGTCCGCATCGGGGCCGGGTCCAGGCCAATGGCCCCCGGGGCCCATCATCCCCCCGCGAGCCCGTCGGGCGGGTCGTGCGGGAGGCCCCATGCCGAGCGGCCGGCCCGACCCGGACCGGAGCCGGCTCCGCTGCTCCCCGCAGACCAGGATAGCTCCTCGGAGAGCCGAGCCCCACCGGGACCCGATGGCCGCGCGTCCCCACCGGCCCGGCGGTGCGCATCCTGCCCACAATGAGTGTGCTGAGCGACTGGTTCTCGTATCCCTCTGTCAGAGAGGAGGTTCTCGGGTGACGAACCTGGGCCATCCGGCTTACCCACGGCCGAAAGGCACGGGGGACCACAACATGCCGGAGAAGCGGGGGCAGGCGACGTCAGCGAGCCGAACGCCCCGCGAGGCCCGCGTGGTAGGGCCAAGGCTCGACTGCTTGAAGTCCAATCCCGATCGGGATACGGGCAGCCCCGCCGCTACGCTGACTCAACGCGGCGTCACCGCCTGCCGGGTGACCTACAACAAGTATTGTGCGGAAATGCAGGAAATTAGGCGCGCCGGCCCTGAGGGGTCGACCCGATCGCACCGGCAAGGGCGTCGGGCCGCGTCGCTGGCAGGCGGCCGGACGTAAAGCATACAATAGTCGTCGGCTCAGGGCGGACCCACATCCCCTGCGTCGCCACATCCTCACGATCGATCGGCGTCAATCCGGTGACAAATCTCAAGGAACGAACCCGAGCCCTAGAGGCGGAAGCGGACCAGATCCGGCAGGGAGGCGGCCCCGACGGGGTCGCGCGTCAGCGGCGGCTCGGCCGGATGACGGCCCGGGAGCGCCTGGCGGCCCTGTTCGACGACGGCATCTTCTTCGAGCTGGGCCTCTGGGCCGCTCATCGGATGTATGCCGAGTGGGGAGTAATCCCCGCCGCCGGCGTGGTGGTAGGCATCGGCCGGGTGGCCGGGCGGGCGTGCCTGGCGGTGGCCAACGACGCCACCGTGAAGGCCGGAGCGATGTTCCCGATGTCGGTGAAGAAGGTGCTGCGGGCCCAGCGCGTCGCCGAGCGGTTCCGCCTGCCGCTGGTCTACCTCGTCGACTCGGCCGGCGTTTTCCTGCCGATGCAGGACGAGATCTTCCCGGACGAAGACGACTTCGGGCGGATCTTCCGCAACAACGCCGTGCTCTCGGCGCTCGGCATCCCGCAAGTGGCGGCGGTCATGGGGAGCTGCGTCGCCGGGGGGGCTTATCTTACGGTGCTCTGCGACACGGTGCTGATGACCGAGGGGAGCCAGCTCTACCTGGCCGCGCCGGCGCTGGTGAAGGCAGCCATCGGCCAGGAGGTCGACCCGGAGGAGCTGGGTGGCGCCGCCATGCACGCGGGAGTCAGCGGCACGGTCGATTTCAAGGAGCCCGACGACCCGAGCTGCCTGGCCCGGATCCGGTCGCTCCTCGCCCTCCGGCCGGAGGCCCGTCGCGGCGGCCCGGCCGACGGGGCGGAAGATGTCGGCCCGGCGCGGGATCCTGAATCGCTGTACGACCTCGTCCCCGACGACCCCAGGGGGGGCTACGACGCGCGCGATCTGCTGGCCTGTGTCATCGACCGCGACTCGGGCCAAGAGTACAAGGCGGACTACGGCCCGACGCTCGTGACGATGTACGCCCGGATCGGCGGCCGACCGGTCGGGATCGTCGCCAACCAGCGCCGGCGCTGCACGTCGGGCCGCGGCGAGGTGCAGATCGGCGGCGTCCTGTACCCCGACAGCGTGGAGAAGGCGGCGCGGTTCGTGATGGACTGCAACCAGGACGGCCTGCCGATCGTCTTCTTCCAGGACGTCCAGGGCTTCATGGTCGGCAAGGAGGCCGAGCGGTCGGGGATCATCCGGGCCGGGGCGAAGCTGGTGAACGTGGTGAGCAACTCGGTGGTCCCCAAGCTGACGGTGATCGTGGGCGGGTCGTTCGGCGCCGGCAACTATGCGCTCTGCGGCAAGGCGTATGACCCCTGGCTGATCCTGGCCTGGCCGAACGCCCAGTACGCCGTGATGGGCCCGCACCAGGCCGCCGAGACGCTGCTCAGCCTCCGCCTCCGCGTCGCCGAGCGCGAGGGCCGGCCGCTGGCCGAGGACGAGGTCGGTCGGCTCCGCGAGGCGATCCGGTCGCAGTACCAGGAGCAGAGCGACATCCGCTTCGGGGCGGCCCGCGGGTGGGTCGACGCGATCATCGCCCCGCACGAGACGCGGCGATGGCTCGCCGAGGCCCTCCGGCTGATTCCCGACGATCGCGAGTCGCCCCCCTTCCGCACGGGGGTCCTCCAGGTGTAGGCACGAGGACGCGACGATGACCCGGCCGGCGAGGATAGGCAACGCTCAGGGCTTCTGGGGCGACCGCGGCGACGCCGCGGCCGAGCTGCTCGCCCGAGAGCCGGGGCTGGACGCCCTGACGCTCGACTACCTGGCCGAGGTCTCGCTCTCGATCCTCGCCCTCCAGCGCGACCGCGACCCGGCCCTCGGCTACGCCCGGGACGTGGTCGAGGTCGTCCGCTCGCTCGCCCCCTACTGGAGGGACGGCGGCGCGTGCCGACTGATCACCAACGCCGGCGGCCTCAATCCCGAAGGATGTGCCCGCGCCTGTGCTGAGGAACTGCGGCAGGCCGGCGCCCCGCCGATGACGGTCGGCGTGGTCGACGGCGACGACGTGCTCGCGACCGTCCGGGATCTAGCCGGGCTGGGCGAGGCGGCCGATCCCTTGCGGAACCTGGACACGGGCGAGCCGATCGCGACGGTCCTCGACCGCCTCGTGACCGCGAACGCCTACCTCGGCGCCGCGCCGATCGTCGAGGCCCTGAATCGGGGGGCCCAAATCGTCATCACGGGCCGGGTCGCCGACCCGAGCCTGACCGTCGCGCCGGTCGTCCGCCACTTCGGCTGGGACCTGAACGATCTCGACCGCGTCGCCGGCGCGACGGTGGCGGGCCACCTGATCGAGTGCGGCACGCAGGTCACCGGCGGCATCGCGACCGACTGGCTCGACATCCCCGACCCGGCCCACATCGGCTTCCCGATCGTCGAGGTGGATGCCGATGGGTCGTGCGTCGTCACCAAGCCGCCCGGGACCGGCGGGCGGGTCGACGCACGGACCGTGACGGAGCAACTCCTGTACGAGATCGGCGATCCGGACAACTACCTGAGCCCCGACGCAACCGTCTCGTTCCTCGGTTTGTCTGTCGAAGACCTCGGCTCCGATCGCGTCCGCGTCCGTGGCGCCCAGGGCCGGCCGGCCCCGCCCTCCTACAAGGTGAGCGCAACCTACCGCGACGGCTACCGGGCCCAGGGGATGCTGACGATCTATGGCCGGCATGCCGCCGCGAAGGCGAGCCGATGCGGCGAGATCGTCCTGTGGCGCGTCCGCGAGGCGGGCTACCCGCTGCGCGAGGTGACGGTCGAGCGCCTCGGCGCCGGCGATGCGGTGCCGGGCGTGCCGTCGTCGGTCGATCGGGACGCGCTGATGGAGGTCGTCCTCCGCGTCGCCGTGGCCGACCCGTCCCGGGAGGCCGTCGAGCGGTTCTCGAAGGAGCTGATGCCCCTGATCACGAGCGGGCCGCAGGGCATCACCGGCTATTCGGAGGGCCGCCCGAGGGTTCACCCTGTCTTCCGCTACTGGCCGTCCCTGGTCGATTGCGATCGGGTCCGTCCCCGCGTCACCCTGGTGGAGGCGACGGCCGATGCGACCGAATGACACCTCGACCGTGCAGCTCGGCCGGATCGCCCGCGCCCGCAGCGGAGACAAGGGGACGGGGGCCAACGTGGGCGTGTTCGTCCCATCCGATGACCTCTACGCGCTGGTGCGCGAGCAACTGACCGCCGATCGCGTGGCCGACTTCTTCCGGCCACTGGGGGTCGCTGGCGTCACGCGATACGAGCTGCCGAACCTCCGGGCGTTGAACTTTGTGCTCAAGGGGGTGCTCGGCCGGATCACGCGGGTCGATGCCCAGGGGAAGGCCCTCGGGCAAGCGATCCTGGAGGTGCCGATCGAGTTGCCCGCGAGGCTCCTTCCGTCGAATGACCCGAGGGGATCATGAGCGAGCCGGTCTTGCTCGACGACGAGGTGCGGCCGGGCGTCGTCGCCCTGACGCTGAACCGGCCGGGCCGCCGGAACGCGCTGAACATGGCGCTGATGCGGGAGCTGTGCGGGGCGATCGATCGGCATTCGGCCGACCCGTCCGCCCGCGTCCTGATCCTTCGAGGGAATGGCCCCGTGTTCTGCGCGGGGCTCGACCTGGAAGAAGCGGCCAACCTCAACACGGCCGAGGAGGGCGCCGAGTGGGTCCGACGGCTGCTCGACACGCTCTCCGGCACGCCGCTGGTGACGATCTGCGAGGCCCACGGCGCCGCCTTCGCCGGGGGCGCCGGGCTCCTTGCCTGCTGCGACTTCGCCGTCGCGGCCGAGGGGCTCCGGATCGGCTTCCCCGAGGTGCGTCGGGGGCTGGTCCCTGCCCTGGTGTCCATGGTCCTGACGCACACGCTGCGGGATGCCGACCTCCGCGAGCTGTTCCTGCTGGCCGAGCCGATCGACGCCCATCGGGCCCTGGCGATGGGCCTGGTTCACCGGGTCGTCGCCGAGGACCGCGTCCGGGACGAGTCGGCTCGGCTCGCCGGGCTCGTGCTCGAAGGCGCCCCGGAGGCGGTCCGGGAGACCAAGCGGCTGCTCGGCCAGGTCCGGGCCGCGTTGGGAGGCGTGGCCGAGCAGGTCGCCCTGGAGGCGCACGCGAGGGCCCGCGTCAGTGACGAGGCACGCGAGGGCCTGGCCGCATTCCTGGAGAAGCGGAAACCCCGATGGACCTGAGGGAGGCAAGGCGATGAGCGCCCCGACGACCGAGTCCCGCGACGAACAGGCCCTCGAACGCGAGAAGCAGGTCAAGCAGGCCGAGGAGCTGCTTTTCGCCGGCCCCCAGCGGCTCGGCGTGGCGAAGGGGCTGTTCTGGGGCCGCTTCGTCGCCGACTGGGTCTTCCCCTACCCGACGCTCGGCGACGAGCGCCCGAAGGTCGAGGCCGCCCTGGCCGAATTGCGGGGCTTCTGCGACGCCCACCTCGACCCGGTGGCGATCGATCGCCAGGCCGACATCCCCCGAGCGGTCATCGATGGCCTCGGCCGGCTCGGCGTCCTCGGCATGACGGCGCCGGAGGCGATGGGGGGCCGCGGGTTCTCGCAGGGGGCCTACTGCAAGATCCTGGAGGAGCTGGGGTCGCGGTGCAGCTCGACCTCGATCTTCGTCAACGCGCACCACTCGATCGGCATGCGCGCCCTGCTCCTGTTCGGCACCGATGAGCAGAAGCGGCGATGGCTTCCGGGCCTGATCCGGGGCGAGGCGCTGGCCGCCTTCGCCCTGACCGAGCCCGAGGCCGGCTCCGACGCGGCCAACGTCCAGACGACCGCGACGCCGAGCGGCGACGGCTCGCATTACGTCCTCAACGGTCAGAAGCGCTACATCACCAACGGCGGGATCGCCGACGTGCTGACGGTGATGGCCCGCACGCCCGTGCCCGGCCGCGAGGGGACGGCCGTCACCGCCTTCCTCGTCACGCCCGACATTCCCGGCTTCCGCGTCGTCGAGGCGCGCGCCGCGAAGCTCGGCATCCGGGGCACCGCCACCGGCAAGCTCGCCTTCGAGGACATGGCCGTGGCGAGGGAGAATGTCCTCGGCACGCTCGGCAAGGGGCTTCGGCTGGCGCTCACGGTGCTCGACTTCGGCCGCACCACCTTCGGCGCCTGCTGCACCGGGGCCTCGAAGTCCTGCCTCCGCCTGGCGATCGAACACGCCCGCACCCGCCGCCAGTTCGGCCGCACGCTCGGCGCGTTCGAGCTGGTCCGCTCGAAGGTCGCCCGCATGGCCGCCTGGACCTATGCGATGGAGGCGATGACGACCGTCACCGCCGGCCTGATCGACCGCGGACTCGATGATTACATGCTCGAGACCGCCATGCTGAAGGTCTACAGCACCGAGGCCCTCTGGACGATCGTCAACGACGCCTTCCAGATCCACGGCGGCGCCGCCTACTTCACCGACCGGCCGCTGGAGCGCATGTTCCGCGACGCCCGGATCAACCAGATCGGCGAGGGGGCCAACGAGGTGCTCACCTCGTTCATCGCCATGGTCGGCCTGCGCGGTCCCGGAGAGCACCTCCGCGACGTCTACGAGGCGGTGGTCAAGCATCGTCGCCTCGGGCTTGTCCCCCGCTTCCTCGGCCAGCAGGCAGCGGCGCGCTTCCGCTCGCCCGCGGTCCCGGTGCGGTCGTCGGCGCTGAGGCCGCACGCCCGGGAGCTGGCTCGGCTGATCCGACGGTTCGCCCTCGCCGTGCAGAGGGCGATGATGCGGCACCGCGAGGAGATCCTCGAACGCCAGCTCGTCCACGCGCGGATCGCCTGGGCCGCGATGGAGCTATACGCGATGGCCTGCGTCCTCTCCCGTCGCGACGCCGAGCTGTCCGGCGCCCTGCCGCCCGACCCCGAGCCCGCCCTCCGCGGTGACGCTGCGGCGCTGGCGTTGCAGATGTCGGCCCGCCGCATCCGCGAGGAACTCCGCGACCTGGACCACAACGACGATCCCCGCTTCCTCGCCGCGGCGCGGGCTTCAATCGACAAACGCTGATACATGGTTTCGTTTATCAATGACCATTCCGGGCCAGGGTGGCTGGGGTCGAGCGCAGCGAGCCCCCAGTCCAGGGCTCGTGGGACTGGGGGCTCGCTGCGCTCGACCCCAGCCACCCCAACGGTCAGACTTCCGGGCAATCCGGGACGAGACGCGGTCACCCGACGGGCCGAGCTACCGGGCCTGCATGCGCATCGCGCCGTCGAGTCGGAGGACGGCGCCGTTGAGCATCCGATTCGTGATGATGTGCTCGACCAGCGCAGCGAACTCGTCCGGCTGCCCGAACCGGGGGGGGAACGGGATCTGATCGGCGAGCGATCGGCGGACGTCCTCGGCGACGCCGACCATCATCGGCGTCTCGAAGACGCCCGGGGCGACGCTCACGACCCGGATGCCGAACCGCGACAGCTCCCGGGCGATCGGCAGGGTCATCGACGCCACGCCGCCCTTCGACGCCGCGTAGGCCGCCTGCCCGACCTGGCTCTCATACGCGGCGATCGATGAGGTCATGACGATCACCCCCCGCTCGCCGTCCTCCCCCTCGGGGGCCGATCGGAGGGCGTCGGCGGCGAGGCGGACGACGTTGAACGTGCCGACGAGGTTGACCTCGACCACGCGGCGGAAGGCGTCGAGCGAGGCGACCCCGTCGCGCCGGAGGACCTTCTCCGCCCGGTGGATGCCGGCGCAGACGACGGCCCCGTGCAGATCGCCGAAGCGGTCGCGTGCCGTCGCGATGGCGCGCCCCACGCCGTCCTCATCGGTCACGTCCGCCGGGGCGAAGGCCGCGCGATCGCCCAGCTCGGAGGCGAGGGTCGCCCCCCGCCGCTCGTCGATGTCGGCGATGACGACGCTCGCCCCCCGGCCCGTGAGGCGTCGGGCGCAGGCGGCGCCGAGGCCGGAGCTGCCCCCGGCGATCAGGAAGGTGCGGCCGTCGAGCTGCATCGTCGTCCCCCTCGCTCACGCGGTCTCGATCCCGGCGTCGGCCTCCAGACCGAAGGCGCGGACCGCCTGCTCGCGGAGCTTATACTTCTGGATCTTGCCGGTGACGGTCGTGGGGAAGGCGTCGAGGAACTGGACGTATCGGGGCACCTTGAAGTGGGCGAGCGAGGCGGCGCAGAAGTCGCGGATCTCGTCCTCGGTGGCCGACTGGCCGGCGCGGAGCTTGACGCAGGCCAGCACCTCCTCGCCATACGTCCGGCTCGGGACGCCGACGACCTGCACGTCCTCGACCTTCGGGTGCCGGTAGAGCAGCTCCTCGACCTCGCGCGGGGCGATGTTCTCGCCGCCCCGGATGATCATGTCCTTGAGCCTCCCCGTGATGCGGATGTAGCCGTTCGGCTCGCGCATCGCGAGGTCGCCGGTGTGGAGCCAGCCCTCGGGGTCGATCACCTCGGCCGTCCGATCTGGCATATTGAAGTATCCCTGCATTACGCAATGACCGCGGGCGCAGAGCTCGCCCGAGGTGCCGTCGGGGCATTCCCGGCCGGTGACGGGATCGACGATCCGGACCTCGACCCCGGGCAGCGGGCACCCGACGGTGCCCACGCGCAGCTCGATCGGGTCGTCCCACCGCGTCTGCGAGATCAGGGGGGACGCCTCGGTCTGGCCGTAGCCGATGGTGATCTCCTCGGCCCCCATCTCGGTCGTCACCCGGCGCATCAGCTCGATCGGGCATGGGCTGCCGGCCATGATGCCCGTGCGCAGCGCGCCGAGGTCGCGGCCGGCGTAGCTCGGGTGCTCGAACATCGCGATGAACATCGTCGGCACGCCGTAGACGGCGGTGCAGCGCTCGCGCTCCAGGGCGTCGAGCGTCGCCTCGGGCCGAAACGCCTCGTGCGGGAAGACCATCGCAGCCCCGTAGACCGCGGAGACCAGGGTCCCCAGCACGCAGCCGAAGCAGTGGTAGAGCGGCACCGGGATGCCGATGCGGTCCCGGTGGTCGAGCCGCATGTTCCGGCCGGCGTAAAATGCATTCAAGAGCAGGTTCCGATGCGACAGCACGGCCCCCTTGGGGAAGCCGGTCGTGCCGGAGGTATATTGCAGATTGATCGGGTCCTCGGGCAGGATCTGGGCTTCCCGTTCGGCGAGGGCCTCGGGAGGAACGTCGCGGCCGGCGTCGACTAGGCCGCCCCAGCCCAGCATCCCGGGCGGGGGGTCGCCCCGCAGGGCGACGACCCATCGCAGGTGGGGCAGCTCGGCCGAGTGCAGCGCCCCGGGCGTCGATCCGGCCAGCTCGGGGCAGATCTCCGCGAGCATCTCGAAGTACGCCGAGGTCTTGAACCGCGCGATCAGGCCCAGGCCGAGCACCTCCGACTGCGCCAGGGCGTACTTCGCCTCGCTCGCTCGGTAGGACGGGTTGATCGTCACCAGGACGACGCCGACGCGGGCCGCGGAGAACTGGAGCAGGACCCACTCGGGCCAGTTGGTCGACCAGACGCCGAAGCGGTCGCCACGCCCGAAGCCGAGCCCGATCAGCCCCCGGGCGACCGCGTCGATCTGGCGGTCGAAGGCCTCGTAGGTGCATCGGAAATCGGCGAGCGGGAAGACGATCGCCTCCCGCTCGCCGAAGCGGCCCGCCGACGCGCGGAGGGCCTGGCCGATCGTCAGGCCGTCGACCCAGGGCGCATGCGGTTCACCCATGGCCACCCCTCCTGCGAAGGCGACGCGCCGGCTCGGTTCGAGTCCGGGTGGGGACGTGCGACCCCGACCCCGATTATATCGAGCTCGCTCGCAGGTGCAGCGCGCCCGGGCCGCCCGGCGAGATCACGAGCGGGTGACGCCCTTGCCCAGAGGCTCAGATACACGGGGATCACCCACCTTGGACCCCTCGTCGCCCCGTCCTCGTCGTGGCCCTGCGACCCGACGTGATGGCTTCCCGCCCCTCCACGGTGACGCCAGAATGGAGTGCGGGGCCAACCGGTTTCCGGGATGATTCGCCCGTCCTCGTGCCGGCCCATCGCCGGAGGAAGGTGCCATGGATTCCCCCGTCATCCTCTCGGCACGCCGGACGCCGATCGGCAAGTTCCGCGGCTCGCTGTCCGGACTCGGGGCCCCCGAGCTGGGGGCGGCGGCCATCGCCGCGGCCGTGGCCCAGAGCGGCGTCGATCCGACGGACGTGGACGAGGTGATCATGGGCATCGCCCTCGCCGCCGGGGTCGGCCAGGCGCCGGCGCGGCGAGCGGCGCTGGCGGCCGGGCTGCCGGTGACGGTCGCCGCGCTCACGATCAACAAGGTCTGCGGATCGGGCCTGAAGGCGGTGATGCTCGCGGCGCAGGCCGTCCGGGCCGGCGACGCGGAGGCGGTCGTCGCCGGAGGCATGGAGAGCATGAGCCGGGCCCCCTTCGTGCTTCCCCGCGACGGCCCCGCCCTGGGCGATCGCACGCTGATCGACTCGCTGTTGCACGATGGCCTCTCCTGCGCCCGCAGCGGCAAGGCGATGGGCCGGATCGCCGACGCGCTGGCCTGCGGCGACGCGATCACCCGACATGAGCAGGACGCCTACGCCCTGGAGAGCCACCGGCGGGCGGTCCGGGCGCGGGAGGAGGGGGCCTTCCAGGCGGAGATCGTGCCCGTCTCCGTGCCGAGGCGCGGGGAGGCCGTCGAGGTCACGAACGACGAGGGTCCCCGCCCGGATGCGGACCCCGCCCGGATGGCCGCGCTTCCGGCGGCATTCGGCCTGGGGGGCACGGTGACGGCGGGCAATGCGTCGATGATCAGCGACGGGGCGGCGGCGGTCGTCGTCGCCTCGCCCCGACTGGCGGGGCGGCTCGGCAGGCGTCCGCTCGCGAGGGTCATCGCCGGGGCGACCGCCGGTGTCGAGCCCGAAGACCTGTTCGTAGCTCCTGTCGCGGCGATCCGCCGGGCCCTTGACCGCGCCGGGCTGACCATCGGCCAGATTGACCGCTTCGAGTTGAACGAGGCCTTTGCCGCCCAGATGATCGCATGTAACCGCAGGCTCGGCCTGCCTGCCGATCGCGTCAACGAGCACGGCGGGGCGATCGCGCTCGGGCACCCGATCGGCGCCAGCGGGGCCCGGGCACTCGTCACGCTGCTGCACACGCTCGACCGGTGCGGGGGCCGGTTCGGGCTCGTCTCGCTCTGCCTCGGGGGCGGCAACGCGGTGGCGATGGTCGTCGAACGACCGATCTGAGCCCGACTGACGAGGCTTGCGTGAGGCCGCCGAGGCCTTCGTATGGGGAGTCGCACGCGCAACCCAGGACATCGACCGAGGACGGCGCCAGGTGACTCGGCCGATCGAGGCGACGACGATCCTCCGAGGCCTCGCTCACCCGATCTCCGGCCGACCTCCCGACGCCTCACGTTCCTCCTTCGGGCCGTCATCCGCACCGGGGGCCGGTGCACCATTGCCAGGCTGAGGGCACGGTCGCACCGCCGGTCGGGGCCATGGAAACCGACAACGTGTCCACCCGGTGCCTTTCGCCAAACCGGACTTCCACGGGCAGTCGCGCACCGGAGGCCTGCTCCCCGATCGAGGAGCTGCAGGCAGCGGTCGATCAATGGCAGCCGGACTCTCCTCGAGGAAATCGGCGTGGGCGCTTGCGCCGTTTCCCGATCGACGGCTCCTACCCCGATGGTCGATCACGAGGCGGGCGTCGTCCACCCACCTCAAGGGCCGGGTCCAAGCCGAACACACTCGATTGAGTTCGCCTTCCGCCCCAATTGACGCAGTGCCTGGATGTCGATTGCGTTCAGGAGAGTTTGTTGGGTATCTGCCGGTTCGATCGTCGACCATCGTCCTCTCCAGGCGACCCCGCGACCGAGGGCCAGTCCTCACGGCTCGCGCTCCAAGGATTCGGCACGGGAAGCGAGAAACGGGCACCGGGAGACAGAGCGTCGGCTCCCGACGCGCGAGATGCGGTTGAGCAGATGTGGCCAGATCGATACCGATAATTTGCGGCAGCGCCCTTGACCTTTCGTGGCTCTTTTGGTGAATTTTTGTCAACTTCGGCCCGGGCGGAGGCCCGCTCGCGATCGAAGCCCGATAGATTCGCCTCGCCGCTCGACGACTCGTGGCCCGCCATCGACGATGATCCGATCCGGGACGAAGCCATCTGGCTGGCGGCCCGGCGTCCCCGACGCGGCCGATCCGGTCGGGGCCGAGTCTTGGCAAGGACCTCAAACAGTGGGGGCCGCCCATGAGCCGTCCCAGGACCGAGGGAGAACGACCAGCGGCGGATCGGGACCGCTCGCTGCGGGACGAGGTGGCGTCCCTGCGTATCGAGCGCGATGCGACCGCCGTCCGCCCCGGCCGAAGTCGCGGGGGCCGGGGGCCGGGAGCGTTGCTGCTCTGGCTAATCCCGTTGGGGATGCTCGCTGGGGCGGGCTATTTCGGCTACAATCGGATGGAGCAGCTGAGGCCGAAGCGCGAGGTGGAGGTCGCGTCGGTGCAGCGGATGACCGTCGGCGAGGCCGAGAAGCTGCTCAGCGCCAAGGGCTACCTCCAGTCGTGTCGCCAGGCGGCTGTCGGGACGAAGATCCCCGGCCGGATCGCCCGGCTGATGGTCGACGAGCGGTCGGAGGTCCGCAAGGGAGACCTGATCGCCGTACTCGAGCACAACGAGCTGGACGCCGCGCTGCGGACCAAGCGCGCGATGATCGAGCGGGCTCGGGCCGAGCTGCAGGAGGCGAAGGCCGACAAGGCGGAGAAGGAGCGGTCGGCCGACCGCGTCCGCCGACTCCGCTCCTCCAACGTGGCTACCATCGAGGAGCTAGACAAGGCGATCGCCGGCCGGGACATGGCCTCGGCCCGTGTCGAGGCCCTGGAGGCCGGCATCGGCGTGCTCGAGGCCGAGGCCGCCGAGGTCGAGGAATCTGTCCGGAACATGCAAATCATCGCCCCGTTCGACGGCACGGTCGTCAGCCTCGACGCCCAGCTCGGCGAGACGGTCAACACCATGAGCCTGGGGACCTCCGGAGGCCGCTCGGCCATCGTGACGATCGCCGACCTGGCCCACCTGGAGGTCGAGACCGACGTCGCCGAGAGCCTCCTGTCCCGGATCGCCCCCGGTCAGCCGGCCGAGATCGCCGTCGGCGCCGTGCCGGGCCGGACCTACCGGGGCCGACTGAGCAAGATCATCCCCCAGGGCGACCGCTCCCGGGGCACAGTCAAGGTCGAGGTCGAGATCCTCGACCCGGACGACCGTCTGTTCCCCGAGCTGGCCGCCACGGTCCACTTCCTCCCCGACTCGTCGGTGGACAACCCCGACGCGGGGCGTACTCTCATGTTCGTCGACAAGCGGGCGATCATCGACGAGGGCGGGCACACCGTCGCCTGGGTCGTCGACGATCGGGGCCGACTCCGGAAGCGTCGGGTCGAGGTCGTCGTCAACCAGGACGACCTGGCCCGGATCGAGGCCGGCCTGGAGGCCGGCGAGGCCGTCGTCGTGGGCCCTCCGGCCGGCCTGAATGAGGGCGAGGAGGTCCGGGTCGCCGACTGATGATCCCCGTCCGGCCGGCGTGCGCGCCGGGCCGATCGGCCGAGGCGCCGCGGACCACGCCGCTTCCATCCCCAGGGACCGCGAGGAGGAGCAGATGTCCGTCCCGTCGATCGTGCTGCGGAACGTGTCGAAGGAGTATCGGCGCGACCAGATCCGCGTCCCCGTGCTCAGCGAGCTGGACCTGGAAGTCGATCAGGGGGAGTTCCTCGCCCTGATGGGCCCCTCGGGGTCCGGCAAGACGACGCTGCTCAACCTCATCGCCGGCCTGGACCGGCCGACCGCCGGCGAGGTGATCGTCCACGACCAGGACATCGCGCAGATGTCCGACTCGGCGATCACCCGGTGGCGTTCGGCCAACGTGGGGTTCATCTTCCAGCTCTACAACCTGATCCCGGTGCTCTCGGCGGTCGAGAACGTCGAGCTGCCGCTGCTGCTGACCCGGCTCTCGCGCCGCCAGCGGCGCGAGCGGGCGCGGACGGCCCTGCGGATCGTCGGCATGGAGGGCCGAGAGGACCACTACCCGCGCCAGCTCTCCGGCGGGCAGGAGCAGCGCGTGGCCATCGCCCGGGCCGTCGTCACCGACCCCTACCTCCTCGTGGCCGACGAGCCGACGGGCGACCTCGACCGCGACACCGCCGAGGAGATCCTCGGGCTGCTCGAATTGCTCCACCGCGAGTTCCGCAAGACGATCGTCATGGTCACCCACGACCCCCTGGCCGCCCGTCGCGCCGGACGGCTGCTCCGGCTGGACAAGGGCCGCCTGGTCGGCGACAGCCAGTCCGAGCCGACCTCCTCGCTGGAGGCCGCATCATGAAGTTCCTCGGCTACATCACCCGGAATACCCGGCGCAATCCGGTGCGGACCTTGCTGACGGTCGCCTCGGTGGGCATCAGCCTGTTCCTGATGATGATCCTGATCTCCTTCATCGCGCTCTACCGGGAGGTGGCGGCCGACTCGCGCCAGTACAACCGGCTGATGACCATGAGCGCCCAGGGCTTCGCCCAGCCGGTGCCGATCTCGCTGGTCAATCAGATCCGGGCCTGGCAGGAGGGTGACGAGGTCCCGGGGATCGTCGCGATCAGCCCGCTCTCCTGGTTCGGGGGGCGCGTCGGCGAGGAGCGGGCGACCTTCGCCCAGTTCGGCGTCGACGCCGACGCCCTCTTCGCCGTCTACGGCGAGCTGACGATCCCCCCCGAGCAGCTCAGCGCCTTCCGCAACGACCGGACGTCCTGCGTCGTCGGCCGCAAGCTAGCCGAGGAGGGCGTCTTGGTGGGCGAGGATCGGGACCTCGCGGTCGGCGACGTCATCCGCCTCAAGGGGGACATCTACCCGATCGACCTGGACATGAAGGTCGCCGGCATCTACGACGGCCCGGACAACGCCGACCTCCGCTCGGTCTTCTTCCACTTCGACTTGATGGAGGAGGCGCTCAAGCGGAACCCGATGGGCAGCAACATGGCCGGTAACGCCGGCAGCATCGTCATCAAATGCACCGGCCCGGTCGCGATGACGGCCGTCGCCGAGAAGATCGACGCCGAGACGCGCAACAGCGACGTCCCCACGCGGACGCAGTCCGAAGAGGCGTTCGTGCAGATGTTCGCCGAGATGCTCGGCGACATGCGCGACTACATCTTCTACGTCGGGATGGCCGTCGTCTTCTCGCTGGTCTGCGTCTCAGGGGTGGCCATGGCCATGGCGATGCGGGAGCGGACCACGGAGGTCGCGGTGCTCAAGGCGATCGGCTTCGGTAAGGGCCTGGTCCTGTTCCTGGTGCTGGCCGAGGCGACGCTGATCGCCGGCCTCGGCGGCATGGCGGGGGCGCTGGGGGCCAAGGCCCTCTTCGATGTCATCGACGTGTCGCCCTACACCGGGGGCTTCCTCCCGTTCTTCTCCGTGCCGTGGGATGTGGCGCTGCTGGGGCTGGGCGTCTCGCTGGTCATCGGCCTGATCAGCGGCGTCGTGCCGGCGGCCCAGGCGGCCCGGCTCTCGGTGGTCAACGGCCTGAGGAAGGTGGTCTGAACCGCGATGATCCCGATCAAATACAACGTCCGCAACCTCCGGGTCCGGTGGGCGACCACGCTGCTGGCCGTCCTGGCGACGGGCCTGGTCGTATGGTCGTCGTGCGTGCTCTTCGGCTTCATCGACGGCCTGCAGCACAGCCTCGACGTCTCGGGCGACCCGCTCGACCTGATCGTCCTGCGTAACGGCTCGACGACCGACGTCAACAGCGGGTTCGAGGCCGCGAAGGCCGACGAGCTCGCCAACCTCGACGGCGTCGCCCGGGATGCCAACGGGAGCCTGCTGGCAGCGCCCGAGGTGGTAACCATCCCAATTGTTGAGCGCCGCGACGGCAGCCGGGCCAATGTCACCCTGCGCGGGGTCGTGCCCGCGTCTCGGGCGCTCCGGCCCGCCTTCACGATCGTCCGGGGCCGCGACCTGGAGCCGGGCAAGGGCGAATGCCTCGCCAGCGTCAACCTGTCCCGGCGGTTCAAGGGGGCCGGGCTCGGTGAGGAGTTCCGGATCAGCAGCAACGAATCCTACCGCGTTGTCGGCATCTTCACCGCCGGCGGCAGCGCCGCCGAGAGTGAGATCTGGGCCGACATCGGCGACCTCCGCCGCAACACCGGCCGCGAGGGGAGCGTCTCCTGCGTGCAATTCCGAGCCGCATCAGCCGCCGACCGCGACCGGCTCAGGGCGACGATCCGCGACGACGAGCGCTTCGGCCTCCTCGCCATGGACGAGGTCGACTACTTCCAGAGCCAGACCGAGTCGGGGGCCTTCCTCAAGGCGGCCGGCATCCTGATCGCGCTGCTGCTCTCGATCGGGGCCATGTTCGCCTCGGCGAATACGATGTTCTCGGCGGTCAAGTCCCGCTCCCGGGAGATCGGGACGATGCGGGCGCTGGGCTTCCGGGGGCGGGACATCCTCGCCTCCTTCCTCAGCGAGTCGCTGCTGCTCTGCCTGCTGGGCGGCGCGCTCGGCCTCCTGGCGACCCTGCCCTTGTCGAACCTGACCTTCGGCACGAGCAACTTCTCGACCTTCTCGGAGGTGACGATCAACTTCCGGTTCGGCCCCTGGGTGCTGGGCGGTGCGCTGGTCATGACGGCCGCGATGGGCCTCTTCGGCGGCCTCTTCCCCGCCGTGCGCGCCGTCCGCATGAATGTCATCGACGCCCTCCGGGAGGTTTGAGCGGCCCGCATGCGGCCGCCCTCGACCGAGCGATTGGGAGCCCGACCGAGTCGATGTTTTGCGCAGCGTCCTCTGCCCCGATTGACGCAATCGTCCGCCTGCCGATTTCGATGCAAGGCTAGAATCAAGGTCGACCACGGGTGCGCAGGCCGCGCAGGAAGGTCGCCGCCGCGGTCGGCGACCGAGCAGGGCTTTTCGCCCGGCCGGAAGTCGGCCGATCGGCTCCCCCTACCGCGCGCACCCCGGCACACCGTCCGGCAAGGATCCTTTATGTTACGACCGGCCGGCGAGTCTCAGAAGACCGCCGTCCTCGGCACGACCTCAGCGAGTTCGCCTCCTGCTCGAAGGACGAACCGCGATGCTGCCTGCTTCCCGCGTCCCTCCCGCATGCCCGTCCTCCTTCGGACCTCGTCGGCCCGGCCGCTTGCCTCGCGGCATCCCCTGCCGGGCACGGGCCTGTTCGGTCACGCATTCGGCGTCCGCCGCCGGGCAGATCCGGTCGCCGTGGGCGTTGGCGTAGACCTGCGTGAACTCCGCCCCGAACAGGAGGATCTGCGACGAGTAGTAGACCCACAGCAGCAGGACCACGAAGGAGCTGGCCGCCCCGTAGGCGACCCCGACGGGCGACCGGTCCAGGTACAGCCGGACGGCGGCCACGCCGACGGCGTGGAGCACCGCCGTGATGCCGGCACCGACCCAGACGTCCCGCCAGGCGATGTGGGCGTCGGGCAGGTACTTGAAGACCAGGGCGAAGGTCGTCGCCACGACGCCCAGCGAGAAGGCGAAGTGCCCGGCCCGCACGGCCGTGGCGTAGCCGGGCAGCAGGTCGACGAGCGAGTCGCCCAGGGCCGCCAGGCCCAGGCCCAGGGTCAAGGAGACGAGCAGCAGGGAGGCGACGCCCAGCACCAGCGACAGCGACAGGAACCGCTCGCGGAGCAGGCCGCGCAGCCCGCGTCCCGGCACGGGGTGGACCCCCCACATCGTATTCAGGGCGTCCTTGAGCTGGCCGAACAGGGCGGTGGCCGCGAACAGCAGCGTGGAGACGCCGACGAGGGCGACCGCCCCGGTCTCGGGCGTGTCGGTGCTGATGACGAGCGTCTCGACCGCCTCGCCGCCCCGCACGCCGACGATGCGCCGCATCTGCTCGACGACCCGCCAGCGGGCGGCCCGGTCGCCGAGGACCGGGCCGGCCAGGGCGACGGCCCCGGCCAGCAGCGGGACGAGCGTCAGGATGCAGTAGAAGGCGACGGCCGCCCCGAGGCGGTGGGCCTTGTCCGCGTGCCACTCGCGGGCGGTCTGCCGGAGCAATCCCCAGAAGGTCTTCATCCTCATCGTCAGGGCGAACCTCGTGCGAGGGGTCGGACATCGCATTCAAATTTGAACAGAATATCCTATAATTTATTGAGCTTTTCCTGTGCCAAGCGTCCCGCCCACTCGGGGCATGAATTGCTCCCCTCGTGGAATCGGGCCGAGACGAGCCCGGCCAACGCCGCGAGGGCCGCCTCGGCATCCGGCCCGCGGGCTTCCAGGTTGAGACGAGTGCCGCATCCGGCGGCGAGCGTCGCGAGGTCCAGGATGCTCTTGCCGTCGGCCGCCCGGCCGTCGCGATGGACGCGGACCTCGGACGCGAACCGCCCGGCCAGGCAGGCGAAGAGGGTCGCGGCCCTCAGGTGCAGGCCATCGGCGTTGCCGATCACAATCGGGCGGCGAGCGATGGCCACGTCGTGGCCATCGGGCATCCCCCCGTCCGGCGAGAGGGGCGGCCCGGGGGACTTCCCCTCGAGGCCATCTCCCGCCGGCTCGATGAGCCCGACGGTCCCGGTCCGAGCCCTCACCGAGCCCTGCGGCCACGCACACGCGTCCCACGACTCCCCGGCCGCTTCGGATGCCGTTCGCCCGGCATTCGTCCCCGCCGGGCCTCGCAGTGGCACCTCCGCCAGTTGGACCCAGCCGTCCCCGAAGGGGATGGCACCGCGGGGTCGTGCCTCGACGGGCAGCCGCTCCCAGTCCGCACGCGACCACGACCCGACCACTCGATGTCGCTGCATGGGCGTACCCCTTCGCGGCCGCCGGCCCGCCGGCCATGCCGCCGCCCGACGTTGGCTGTCCCGAGGAGGATGGCCGCGACGGTGGCGTGACACCGGACGGGCCTCCCACGCGGAGTGTGGGGGATCTCTGTCATGCCATCGTCATGGACGTCGCCGGCCCGCTCAGCCAGGAACCGTACCGACGGGGAGAATTTTCTCGGTATACTGAGCCCAGCCTTGCCAAAGAGACAAGGACTCCAACCGGAGTGGGATTCCGGCGTGGCGGATGAACGAGGCCAGCAGGTTCGGTCGCTGCCGGGCGTTGTTGCATGAAGGGGCTCGCCTTGGTGATGGCCTTCCGTATACTTGGGTATGAGCCAGACCCGCACCCCCCGCCGCACTCGTCGTTCTCGCAAGTCGTTCGCTCGCCAGGCCACCATGAGGGCCGTCTACCGCATCCGCAACTGGCGGGAGTACGACCAGGCCCTCGTCCGGCGTGGCTCGCTGACCGTCTGGGTCGATCAAGGAGCCCTCGACGCCTGGCATTACCAGGGTCCGAATCAATGGGGAGGGCAGTTCGTCTACAGCGATGCGGCCATCCGGTGCCTGCTGACGCTCCGGGCCGTCTCCCACCTGCCCCTGCGGGCCACGCAGGGCATGGCCGCCTCGATCTTCGAACTGATGGGCCTGGACCTCGACGTGCCTCACTACAGCACCCTCTCCCGCCGGGCCGCCGAGGTGGCGGTGGACTTGGCCCGCAGGGGCAAGGGGCCGCTGCATCTGGTCCTCGATAGCACCGGGCTGAAGGTCTACGGCGAGGGGGAGTGGAAGGTCCGCAAGCACGGCTACTCCAGGCGGCGGACCTGGCGGAAGCTGCATCTGGCCATCGACGCCCAGACCCACGAGGTCCAGGCGGTGATGGTGACCGAGGCCGGGGTCGATGACGCCGAGATGGCCGAGCCGCTGCTCAAGCCGATCGACCGGGAGATCGCCGCTGCGGCGGGCGACGGGGCCTACGACAAGCGGAAGGTGTATCGGGTCCTGGAGCCCCGCACGGGTCGCATCCTGATCCCGCCGAGGGGCAACGCCCGGATCTGGAAGCACGGCAACACCTCCGGTCCGCCGCTGGCCCGTGACGAGAACTTGCGGGCCATCCGGCGGTCCGGTCGCAACGCGTGGAAGCGGGAGTCCGGCTACCACATGAGGTCGTTGGCCGAGACGGGGGTCTGCCGGCTGAAGGTGATCTTCGGCGATCATCTGGCTAGCCGGAGGCCGGAACGCCAGGCGACCGAGGGTGCGATCCGGGGCCGGGCGTTGAACATCATGACCCGCCTCGGGATGCCGCAGAGCGTGCGGGTGGCGTAGGCCGGCCAAGGTCGGGGGACTTCCTGCGACTACACTCTCCGTGCAACAACGCCCCTCAGACCGCCAAAGAGGACGTCGGGCGGGCCGACATGCCGATTGACGAGAGGGGATCGGCCGGACCGGGGGCAGGCGATCCTCCGACCGAGCCCGATCGAGGCGAGGAAGGTGTCGCCGTCACCAAGCCGGACGTCACCGAGCCGGTGGCGCCGAGGCAGGCAGCCCCCGGCGACGCCCCGCTGGTCGGTGGGGACCTCCAGGCCGACGTCGCGACGCCTGGCCCCGGCGATCCGGACGGACGGCAGGTCGACGTCGCTCCGGACGACGCCGATCTGCCGGAGGTGATGCCCGACTGGGGGATGAGGCGTTAGTCAAGAAGCCCCGGCTCGCCCCGGAGGGCCATTACACCGCCGGGAAGTGGATCAAAATTTGGAAGCTCCGGCGTCGCCTCCAGGAGACGCGGTTTGAGGCTGTTCGACAAGTCGGTCCGCCTCTATGGCCGGGTGCGGCCGGCGATCGAACTGATCCGGCGCGAGGTCCGGCTCGACCGGGACGACATCCGCATCATCGAGGGCTTCGGCGATATGACGCACCCGGACACCTCACCGGGCTCGCTGCTCGGCCCCGCCGCCTCGCTCCAGCCGCCGTGGCGCTGGAGGCTCTGCAAGGGGTGCCGCGGGCGGGGCCGGGTCCGTCGCCGGGCGGACACGCCGCAGCCCGGGTCGCGCTACGAGAGCTGTAAGCAGTGCTCCGGCCGCGACTTCCACGCCCGGTGCATCCCGAGGGACCTGGGGACGCGGTCCGCCAGGGTCAATCCCTGGGCTCCGGCCGCCGGGCTGCGGGAGCGCCTAGCCTCCGAGCGAGCGGCCTGTGCCCGGGCAATGGGTCCCGGGCCCGAAGTCGCCGAACCTCGGCATTGAGGCACGCTTCCCACACCCAACCTCGCCCTCTCGTGAGGCCCCGAGCGGACCCGTCGCATGCAGGCGGCGAGGTCCGCCGTGGCGTCAGGTCGCCCAGAAGTCCGTCAGGGCGTCAGGACGTGTTGCGCATCCATCAGACCATTGGGCTCGCTAGTAACTGGTTAACCGGCCTGGCTGAGCCCGCCCAGGGCCGATGGCAATCGGAACGGCCGACGCGGGGCAGGAGGGCAATCAGCCGGCCTCGGCGGCGGGCAGTCCGAGGAGGCGTCGGATGTGAGCCTCGCGGATGAGGCGACGGGCCATCGACTCCAGCGGCGTGCCGCAGCTCGTGAGCAGCGACTCGGCCAGAGCGGCGTCGGCCTGTTCCAGGGCCTCGGACTCCAGGGCGGCCCGCTCGACCGGGCCGAGGCCCTCCCAGTAGGCAGCGACCTTTGATCGCTCGGCGGCCAGCCGGGCCTGCTCCAACCGCTTCCGCTCGCGCTCCTCGGCTTCGCATCGGGCCCTCTCGCGTTCTTCGGCCTCGCGGCGGTCTCGCTCGGCCTTCGAGACGAAGCCCTTGGGGGGCGAGTACCGCTTGCGGATCGAGTCGACGAGGTAGCCGGCCGGGCTGCGCTGGAGGCGGCGGTCGCCGTTGGCAACCATCCAGTCGAAGACCTCGAGCTTCTCGGTGACGGCCTCGGCCAGGTGGGACCGGACCAGCTCGGCGGCCGTCACCTCGGTGACGCCGCGGACGACCAGCTCGGCCACCAGCGGCGACGGGGGCTCCTTCGCTGGCGCCTTCGCCCGCCCCGGGTCGAGCTGCTTCCTGACCAGGCGGATCTTCCAATCCTTGCCGTCGCGCAGGTACCGCTCCGAGTCGGGAAGGGGCTCAAGGAAGCCCAGTCCTGTCAGCTCGTCGAGGGCCGGCTGCAGCTTGCGGACGATGTGGGCGTTGCCCTCGTAGCGCCGGCTGAGGCCGACGTGCTCGTAGGCGAAGTCCTTCAACTCGAAGGTCCAGTCGGGCCGGTGGTAGAACCGCTTGTCGAGGAACCGGTAGATCCGCTTCGACGTCGAGAGCTTCATCCGCACGCACAACGCGTAGTCGAGCCCCTTGAGGAAGCCAGCCTGGAAGCTGTCGAAGACGACCTCGTTCCAGACGATCCGCGAGAAGGAGGGGAAGAGTTCCTGTTGGGCCGAGCGGCTGTCATTGATTTCGACGTTGTCGATGATGTGAAACGTTCGCGTCGTCCAGGCCCGGCGGCGCTTGTCCCACCAGGCGTTCTCGTAGTGCAGCGTGATGCTGGCGATCCGCTGCAGCGACAGGACGATCCGCCGGTAGTTGCGGCCGTCGTTGGGCCAGCCCAGCATTTGGATCAGTTGCAGCCGGGTGAAGAGGACCTCGCGGCTGCCGAAGTCGTTGGTCTGCTTGGCGATCTGCAGCAGGGCCAGGATGACCTCGTCGTCGACGGCCGTCGGCAGGCCGTATTCCTCGGACCCCTCGATGACAACTTTGCGGGTGATCAGCTTACCGCGTCGCTCGTCGAAGACCTCGTCCTGGAACTTGATGGCCTTCTGCCCCTTCGGCGCGCGGTCGCTCAGCAACGTGATCGGAAACTCAGCCAGGTTCATTTCGTCCCGGCCGCTGATGGTCTGCAATTCCGTGGGGGGAATGTCCGGGAACAGCGAGTCGACCAGCTCGTCCATCGCTATCTGCGCCCCCAT